>JALZWC010000753.1 GCA_023300255.1 Saprospiraceae bacterium
CCTTTCTGCCTAGAGGCAGAAAGGACTAGCTTCGAGGGGAGTTCCTGTGTGTGCTAAACAGTAACTTTAATTTTTTATTCAAAATTCCCTACGGCTGTTCCGTCTTAGGCAAATAATACAAAACAACTCTATTAGTCGGCGTAAAGTATTTCTTCGCCACTCGTTGAATGTCTTCTCTAGTTACTGCTAAGAAACGATCAATCTCTGTGTTGATCAGATTCGCGTCCCCATAATACATATGATAATTTGCTAAGCTCTCTGCAATACCAGTCACTTTCGCGTTTGTACCAATAAAATCACTTTCTGTTTGATTCTTTAACTTTTGAAATTCTTTCTCTGAAATTAATTCCTCTCTCACCTTTGCTATTTCGACGTCCATCGCTGCTTCTAGATCACTTGGATTAACACCCATATTCGCAATACCAAAGGCTAGTGCTACGCCTGGATCTTCTAAAGCAAAAGGGAAGTTACCAACGAATAAAGCTTTTTGTTGTTCATCTACTAAAGCCTTTTTTAATCTGGAGCTTTCTCCTTGAGCTAGTAACTTCGTTAATAGATCTACTGCATAAAAGTCTGGTGTCCCTTGTGCTGGAATTCTATACGTTTGAACAACCGCAGGTAGCTGGATATTATCATAGATGGTATCTCTTATTTCCGCAGTCATTTCTGGCTCTACAATTGTTGGCCGTTTGATTGCTGTCTTACCTCTTGGAATCGTGCTGAAATATTGAGCAACTAATTTTTTTGCTTCTGCGATATCCAAATCTCCTGCTATAGATAAGACTGCGTTTTCTGGTACATAGTAGGTATCGTAGAAATTAACATAGTCTTTTTCTTCAGCAGCATTCAGATGTTCCATGTATCCGATAACGGGCCATTGGTAAGGGTGTGTTGTATAAGCTCTTTTAAGTGCTTCAGATACAATAGAACCATATGGTTGGTTGTCAATTCGTTGTCTACGTTCTTCTTTAACTACTTCCCGTTGTGTTTCAATACCTTTGATATCAACTTTGGCATGTAATAACCGCTCTGATTCTAACCATAAGCCTAAAGCTAATTGGTTAGAGGGTAATATTTCGTAGTAATAGGTTCGATCATACCAAGTATTGGCATTGTTCGCTCCACCAGAACCATTGATATGTTTGTCAAATTGTCCTCTTTCAATATTTTCAGACCCTTCGAATAACAAATGTTCAAAGAAGTGAGCAAAACCTGTACGATCCGGTTGTTCATTTTTAGAACCAACGTGATACATGATAGATACGGCCACAATTGGCGTAGAATTATCTTGATGTAGAATGACATGCATGCCATTGGCAAGATCATATTCTACAAAGTCTATCTTGTTCATTTGCGCTTGCAAATGAATCATGCTGACTAATAACAGCAATAAGATAGTGGGCTGTCGTTTCATATAATTAGGAGTTTAAGGAATGATCGTTTTTCATTCCTAAGGTGATAGAATTAAATAATTTTAGAACTATTGGTTTATTATGGAAGGAGTTTCTTATTGAAGAAAAGTAACGGTATGGGCAATTCCTTGTGGTTGCCCCTGTTGAGCATGGCAACCACAAGGGATTGCCCATACAAGTGTTCCGTAAATGGTTAATTAGAATAATAACTTTAGACAGGTCCAAACTACACCTCTACTAACTATTTAAAAGGCACAGCCTTTTTTGATAGGAGGCACAAGGCAGAGCCTTTGCGCCAGCAGTATTCTAAATATAATGTTTCTATTTACAAATGCTAAAGTGCGTACAATTTACAAAAAAATAGAATATATTCGATGAATTATGAAATAGGATAGATAAACTTTATAATTTATAGGATATTAATCAAACCATTTCTAATGGAAAGACCGACCTAATTGCCTCCATCCCTTCCCAATCAAACGGAGATCTTTTTGCCAATCGTAGTCTCTTGCATATAGGAAATTAAGTCGCTTTATAGTAGCATCATCAAGCAAGTTGTCTGAAAGCCCTTCCAGTGGATTTAAAACGGCAGGTTTTAAGATAGGTAAATCCGTTGTTAAGGTAGATTTAGCGGCATAGCCAACCCATGTTTTTTTCCCAAAAAGAACTTGGAAGCAATTAATAAAAAAAGTAGTTTTTTCTTTTAAGAAAAAGAGCATAAAAGGCCCTATTAATAATAAAACTAAAGCTACTAGAATATCTAATAAACGTTTATTTCTCTTTTGTAAAATGCTAGTAATTTGAAATTGGATAGCGACGGTATATAATTCACCAGGAGTGTTTTTTGAATGACTGCCAATAATACTCATACTTTCCGTAGGCACGATTTTGTAATTAACATGCGGGCCTATACGAGTCATCCATTGCATAATGGATTGGGAAGAAACATCTTTAGAGCAAAAGATTATTTCGTCTACTTGATAAATTTTTACGACTTCCTGTAGTTGATGAATCGTACTTAGAAAGGCAGTTGATTTATTATTGCTAGGGGTTACTGCTCCTATATAATTAGGTAATACGGCGGCTTTTTGTAGTAGATCCAATACCCGTTTACTTTCTTGTTTACTGCCTACTATTATTAAATTTTTAACAGGCGTTTTTCCTACCTGAAAGTTTTTATTTCTTTTAAAATGGAGTAGTAATCGAATCGTAAAGGTTGCAATAACCGCCCAGACTGCTCCTAACAATAGCAACATACGAGAGGTTCGAAAGCCTAGAGGAAGTAAGCCATAGATAGCTGCCAACAATAAAGATCCAATAGTTAAGCCAGAGAATAAACGAGCTAGATTAAAAGGGCGATCATAGCCACCTTTTAAATAAATACTTCCCATCCAGACACTTATATATAAAGGTACATTGAAGTATAAAAAAGAGGCTTGATAATAATTGGCATCATTAAACCAGGAGGTAGCCCAAAAATCTTTTAACCAATAGATGCCAATAAAAATGAGGAAGGCATCTAATACTGGTAGATATATTTTTTTGAGAAGATTACTGATTAGCGTGATGAGTGCTCTAAAATAGATGGCAACTTGTAACAAGGCCGTTAAGATAAATGCTTGTTCTCCATGAAAATGTTTTTTTGAGAAAATAATCATGGCCTTATAAAAAGTACGCACATAGCTTAAACTTCCCTTCTTCGTACTTTCTCCTTTATAATGAATAATGGTGGTATCTGCAAAATAATAATTTTTATAGCCGCCTTTGAGTATTCGATAGGATAGATCAATATCTTCTCCATACATAAAAAAAGTCTCATCGAGTAGCCCCACTTCGGCTAATACTTTTTTGGGCATCATCATAAAGGCGCCTGCTAATATTTCTATTTCATGCGTTTGATCTTTATCTAAGTATCCTAGATGATATCGATTAAATAGTTCGGATTTAGGAAATAACTTAGATAAACCAAAAGCTTTAGAAAAAGCCACAAAAGGAGTTGGCAAACCTCGTTTAGATTCTGGTAAAAAATTGCCCGCACCATCAATCATCTTTACGCCTAAGCCACCCGCAATTGGATGGTCATCCATGAATGCAATGACTTTTTCTAAAGTATCTTCTTCTAAAACAGTATCTGGATTTAATAATAAAATATATTGACCAGTGGCTAATTTGATAGCTTGATTATTGGCAGCAGAAAAACCAGGATTATGTGCGTTGGCAATTAATTGAACGGTAGGGAATCGCTCTTTGACCATTTCGACCGAATCATCTACGGAGTTATTATCTACTACAAATACTTCTGCATCTATATTCTTGACTGCTTGTTGAACGGATAGGAGGGCTTGTTCTAAAAAATAGCGGACATTATAGTTAACAATTATTATGGATATTTTCACCATTAGATTTGTTGCTCTTTAAAATGTTTTCCTATAGCTGTTAATTAAAGGGTTTGAAACCATACGAAAGTAGAATAGAGAGCAGAGAATAGAGATGTGTTTCGTTTGAAAACAATGAATTTTCGTCTATTTTAAACGAAATACATCTCTGCTCTCGCTTCTCTACTCTCTACTCTCTATTCTAAAACAAATAACAAGGCGATCACTTCTTATAAGGGATACGTGCTACAATTGATCTTCCTAAAGTCATTTCATCTGCATATTCTAACTCCCCACCAAAGGAGACGCCCCTAGCAATCGTACTAATATTAATACCTATTTCTTTTAATTTTTTTGAAATATAAAAAATAGTAGTATCTCCTTCTATTGTTGGGCTAATAGCCATGATAGCCTCTTTTGTTTCTGGTAGCGTGGCTCTTGCAATTAGAGAATCAATATTCAAATCTGATGGTCCAATCCCTTGAATAGGAGAGATGACGCCACCCAAAACGTGGTAGCGCCCTTTGAATTGTGCTGTTTCTTCTATAGCCATTACATCTCTAATGCTTTCCACTACACAGATAACGGAATCATCTCGTCTCGGGTCTGCGCATATGGTACAAATGTCCCCATCAGATATATTATGACATTTAGTACAAAATTTGATATGCTTACGCATTGCTAAAATATCAGCAGCAAACTGTTCACTTATTTCTGTTGGTTGATTTAGTAAGTGCAGTACCAAGCGTAAGGCTGTCTTTTTACCGATACCAGGTAAACTGGCAAAAGCATTAACCGCCTCTTCTAGTAGTTTTGAAGAAAAATTCATAGTAGCAAAGATAAAAAAAGGATTAAACAAAAAAGCAAAAATCTAACCTCTGACTTCTGAAAATGTCCAGTAGTATAGGATAATTTCATAAAACTAGTGGTACCATACATAATTAAATGCTTATTAAAAAGAGGCCCGTTGAATGGGTAGATAATTATAGGTTATATCACTAGGGGAAACGCATCAAAGCAATTACTGGGAAGGGATTATTTTTTTCATAAAAAAGAATGATCCATAAAAAAAATATTTTCAGATGTCATTTTTTTCTAATATTTTTTTGATTTCTCTGCCATGTCATAAAATATTTATTTCTGCTTTTATTCTAATTTTAATGTATCTTTGTTAAATAATGCATTAACTTAATTATCCCCCTATTAAGTTTATACCCACTTCTTTTATTCTCAGTTTTTTACACTTTTACAATTTTAGTATATTAAATACTGAGATTCCCATCTATTATGATTTTTCAAAAAACAAACTTTTTGTTTGGGTTCATCCCCGAATTTAGGACTAAGCTATTTGGTTAAATCCTACTATAAAGTTCCTACTTCTTTCGTAAAAAAATAACTATGACAAATTGGTACAAAGCCTTCATGTCCATAGTGTTCCTTTTATTATCCCTCGGTTCTGTGTTCGGACAAATTTATGTTCACAGTGCAGCTACGGGAAGTAATAATGGAGCCTCATGGACTGACGCCTATACGGATCTGAATGTAGCATTACAAGCTGCCTCCTCAGGTAATGAAATTTGGGTTGCACAAGGCACTTATACACCTACTTCCTGTTCTTCATGCAGTGATTCAGATAAGTCTATAGCTTTCTCTATACCGAGTGGGGTAGAAGTATTAGGTGGTTTTCCTAATACAGGAAATCCTGGTATTGCTAACCGAAATTGGCAAACAAATACAACTATTTTAAGTGGAGATATAGATGGAGATGGAACCTCTGGTAATAATTCTTTTTCTATTGTTCGAACCATAGACGTTAATACTCAAACGATCTTAGATGGCTTTACGCTACGGGATGGCAATGCTTCTAATACAAGTACAGGTCAAGGAGGCGGTTTTGGTGGGGCATGGTTTAATCAAGCGACCCTGTCGATGGTCTCTCATCCAACTGTAAGAAACTGCATTTTCACAGCTAACGAAGCATTTGATGGTGGTGCGATCTATAATAATTCACTTGGAAATTTTGGTACTGCGACAGGTTCAGATGCTAATATGGATATTATAAATTGTACGTTCACCAATAATTTCGCAGTGAACCAAGGTGGTGCTGTTTATAATGATGCAGATTTTTATGGCAGGCACACAGGATTATATAGAGACAATGTATTTATAGGAAATTCCTCCACCTCTGATGGTGGGGCTATATATAATAAAGCATCTATTAACGGTACGATCAATCTAATTATTGAGGGAACTGAGTTTTCTAATAACGTCACTAATATTGGATCTGGTGGAGCTATTTATAATATAGGAAATAATGATGGGGCTATTAATTTATTAGTTGACAGAAGTAGTTTTTCTGGTAATACAGCATCAGGTATGTATGGAGGAGCTATGGGTAGTTTTATGAATGGAGGAATTTTATTAGATGCTACGATAGTCAATTCTACTTTTCGAGATAATGTTTCTATGGCAGGTGGTGCCTTTTATTCTTTAGGTGCGAATTCTGGTAATACACAGTATCATTTTATTAATGATGTTTTTTACCAAAATACTGGAACTATTGGAGGGGCCATCTATTTCAATGAATCAAATGGCGCAAATGTGGAAGGCTTCATCTCTAACTCTATCTTTAAAGAGAATATGGCCCCAACTTTTGATCCTATCTTTCATTATTCTGGAGCTCCTGAGTTGAGTATAGAGCATTCTATTGTTTATGATGTAGCGGATTGTAACAATTTGTTATTGGGTACGGGGACTATTCTTTGTGGTAGTGGAATGCGTTACCTCACAGATCCTTTGTTTATAAATGAAAGTAATGGCAATTTTAATATATCAACAAGTTCTCCAGCTATTAATGCAGGACTTAATTCTGCAATTCCTGCAGGAATTACACAAGACTTTGATGGTAATGTTAGAATATCTAGTGCTTCAAATCCTGCTATAGTGGATATAGGTGCTTTTGAAGTACCTAATGGTGCAAATGCTACTAGTAATGTAAGCATGAGCTGTCCATCTAATGTTTCTGTAACAACAGCAGCAGGTGCAAGTACAGCAGTGGCAACATGGGCTGCTCCAGTACCGACGACAAATTGTACGACAGGCGGAGCTACATCGACTTTGACAAGTAGCATACCGAATGGTGGGAGTTTCCCAATAGGCACTTCTACTGTTACGTATTCAGCGACGGATGGTTGTGGCAGTTCAACAAGCTGCTCTTTCTTAGTAACGGTTACGGCAGGTAGTACAGGAGGTGGCACAGGAGGTGGCACTGGGGGTGCGATAACGATGAATTGTCCAGCGAATATAAATGCAACAACACCAGTAGGAGTAAGTACAGCGGTAGTTACTTGGACGGCTCCAGGTGCGAGCACTACTTGTACGGCAGGTGGTGGAACCTCTACTGGTACTGGTACCGTTTGTGCCGGACAGACAGTTGCGGGGTATAATTACATAGGTAACCATAATGGGAGTCATTATTATGTATCTCAAACTTCAGGCACTTATGCGGATGGGCAGAGTGCTGCTAGTAGTCTTTTTGGAGGTTATTTAGCATCTATTAATACCGCAGCAGAAAATGAATTTGTTAGAGCTGGTGTGCAAGGATTGGGTTATGTATTGATAGGCTTACAATATGATCATGCAACTTCAACTAGTTCTTGGGCTAGTGGAGAGGCTTTTTCTTATACGAACTATGCTTCTATTTCAACAGATCCAAGTAGACAATTTGGGTTAATGCGAACTTGGATTACTAGTGGTGGTGAATGGGAGTTGGATGTAAATAATGGTAAACCTTACGTAGTGGAAGTTCCGTGTGGTGGAGGCACTACACCTACTATTCCTACTGTTCAACAAATTTCAGGTCCTGCGAGCGGATCAAGTTTGCCAGTTGGGACGACTACTATTACTTATGAAGCAACAGATGCTTGTAATAATACGACAACCTGTTCCTTTCAAGTAACGGTTACAGCAGGTATGGTAGCAACTCCGATAACAATGAATTGTCCAGCGAATATAAGTGCGACAGCAGCAATAGGAAGTAGTTCAGCAGCAGTTAACTGGACCGTACCGAGTGCAACAACTACCTGTACGGCAGGTGGAGCTAATACAACTGGTATTTTTTGTGCAGGAGAAACGGTTACAGGGTATACTTATTTAGGCAATCATAATGGGAGTCATTATTATTTATCCCAAAATCCAGCTAATCCAGCGGATGCGCAGAATTTGGCTAGTACCCAATTTGGAGGATATTTGGCATCTTTCGATAGTGCAGAAGAAAATGAATTTGTTAGAGCTGCTGTGCAACCAATCGGTTATGTAACAATCGGCTTAGTATACGATCACGCAACTTCAACTAGTTCTTGGGCTAGTGGAGAGGCTTTTAATTATACGAACTATGCTTCCATTTCAGCAGATCCGAATAAGCAATATGGTATAATGCGAACTTGGATTACTAGTGGTGGTGCATGGGAATTGGATGTGAGTAATGGTAAACCTTATGTGGTGGAAGTTCCATGTGGTATCCCTATTGCACCTACTGTTCAACAAACGGGAGGACCAACTAGTGGATCAAATTTTCCAGTTGGAACGACCACTGTTACTTATCAGGCAACAGATGCTTGTAATAATACAGAAATCTGCTCTTTTGATGTGACGGTAACAGCCGCATCTAGTAACATCAGTATGAATTGCCCTGCAAATATAACCTTGACAACAGCAGCAGGGGCAAGTACAGCAGTAGCAACATGGACTGCACCTGTACCAACTACAAATTGTACAACTGGTACAGCTACAGCAAGCTTGACAAGTAGTATAGCAAATGGTGGTAACTTCCCGATAGGAACTTCAACAGTGACCTATACAGCAACGGATGGTTGTGGAAGTACGACAACTTGTTCGTTTAATGTAATAGTAACGGCAGGATCTAGTAATATAAGTATGAGCTGTCCATCGAATATTTCTTTGACAACAGCAGTGGGTGGAAGTACCGCAGTGGCCTCTTGGACTGCGCCCGTACCAACAACAGATTGTACAACAGGTACGGCTACAGCAACTTTGACAAGTAGTATCCCAAGTGGTGGTAATTTCCCAATAGGAACTTCTACTGTTACTTATACAGCAACGGATGGTTGTGGAAGCACAACAAGTTGTTCTTTCCAAGTAACAGTTACAGGAAGTACAGCAAGTACGGTTTCTATGACTTGTCCAGCTACAATCAACTTGACAACATCTGGAGGAGCAAATACTGCAGTAGGTACCTGGACGGCACCGAGTGCGACGACTACCTGTACGACAGGTGGCGGTGGCTCAACAGGTGGTGGCGGTACCTGTACAGGTGCAGCGATATCAGGGTATGATTATATTGGCAACCATAATGGAAGTGATTATTATATTTCACAATCTACGGCAGCTTGGACAACAGCAGCACAAATAGCTTCTTTGCCTATCGCTCAAGGTGGAGCAGGAGGACATTTAGTAGC
>JALZWC010000754.1 GCA_023300255.1 Saprospiraceae bacterium
TTCACAGAATTATAGAATTTCCAAAATACGAAGCGTAAGCAGCATTCAAATTCTGGAAATTTTCTAATCTTGCAAATTCTGATTCAGACAATTATTAGCTGTTCTAGGAAAGAACTATTATTTTTGCAATATGCTAAGAGAACCAGCCTTACTAGAGTTACAATGCTTTCCACCAATACCTTACTTTTCTAAGTTTTTTTCGTTCAATACTATTTTTATAGAACAGCAAGAACATTATCGAAAAGGATCTTATAGAAATCGATTTCAAATTGCTTCCGCCAATGGACCATTGTCTTTATCTATTCCTTTAGTGAAGGGTAAAAATCAGCAGCAGGCGATCACGGATGTAGCTATCTGTTATGATACCCCTTGGCAACGAAAATATTGGACATCTATACGTTCCGCTTATGGGAAGTCTCCTTACTTTGAGTATTATGCAGACGATATTAAAATACTATTGTTTGATAAACAAGAACGACTATTTGATTTTAATAAAGCTATTCTAGATTATTTTATAAAGCTATTTCAAATGGAAACCAATTTAGAATTTACCACAGATTATATTAAGGCACCGACTATGGGAATGGTGGATTTAAGAAATACTATTTCTCCCAAAATAAATAGCCCTAAAGGTGATAAATATCACCAAGTGATTGAATATCAACAGGTTTTTATAGAAAGAACAGGATTTTTATCAAATTTGAGTATTTTGGACCTTCTATTT
This sequence comes from Saprospiraceae bacterium, assembly GCA_023300255.1. GTDB lineage: Bacteria > Bacteroidota > Bacteroidia > Chitinophagales > Saprospiraceae > JAFMDF01. The sequence goes on from JALZWC010000754.1 coordinate 725, forward strand.
TGTCAAGGACCAGAAGCAGTTATTACATTAACCAATTCTTCTATTCTACCGTTAAGGGAATAGATTGAGTATTACTTAATGACTTTTAGATAATGATGAAGTCAAAAGGGGTAGAGTAGTAAGTAAATTTAAAAAAGAAAAATTAATCGTAATATAATAGTGTTTATTCTAAAAAAAATCGTACAGCAAAATTTGACTACTGATTGTCAACGTTTTACAAGCATTCAAAATTCAAAATTTTTCATTCAGAATTAAGTCTAATATATGGCAGAATTATTTAATAAGTCCCTAAAAGCCTACAGGATAAAGATAGATGAGTTGGTTCGTCAGTTACATGACCTTACCGTAAAGATAGGACATGAGGAAATGGCTACTACGGTCAGTGATTTGAGAAATCGAATCAAAGAGCCTTACATGTTTGTAATTGTGGGGGAGGTAAAAGCGGGGAAGAGTAGTTTCGTAAATGCTTTATTAGGAACGGGTAAGGAGATTTGTAAAGTAGCTCCCCAACCAATGACGGATACCATACAACAGATCATGTATGGAGAAAAAGAGGAAATAGTAGAAATCAACGAGCATTTAAAGAAAATATATCAACCGATTGAAATACTTAAGGAGGTAGCTATTGTCGATACACCAGGAACGAATGCTATTGTTGAAAATCATCAAGAGATCACGGAGCGATTTATTCCTGCGTCCGATATGATCGTATTTGTGTTTGAAGCTAAGAATCCATATAGACAATCTGCGTGGCAATTTTTTGATTTTATCCATGAAGATTGGCGTAAAAAGATTGTATTTGTATTGCAGCAGAAGGATTTGATGAATGAAGGTGACCTTCGAATAAATATGAATGGGGTAAAAGAGCATGCAGAGAAAAAAGGCATCTTTGATCCTAAAGTCTTTGCCGTTTCCGCTAAAATGGAATTAGATGGATTGACGGAATCTAGTGGCTTTTTAGATGTAAAAAGTTATATTAATGATAATATAACAGGAGGTCGAGCACCTGTGCTCAAACTTCAGAATAATGTCAAAACTTCTAAGAACATTAACGAAAAAATATACAAAGGGGTATTGGATCGTAAAAAACAAAATCTAGCAGATAAAGAATTCCGCTTAGATATAAGGGATACGCTAGAGGAGCAAGAAGTTAAGTCCAATAAGCAAGTAGATGTATTGGTAGAAAATTTATTGGGCACCTATGATTCTATTACTAGAAGGACAGGAACAGAACTAAAGGAAGGACTTACTTTTACTAAATTAATTAAGCGTTCTTTTTCGTCTATATTTACGAAAGATACTTCTGCTAAAGAATGGTTAGAAGGTTTGTCGACTAATTTTGAAAACGAACTGAATACTAGTCTAAAAGCTAAATTAGAAGATGGGGTAGTAGACTTAGCGGAGAGTATTCAGCAGATGGCAAAAATTATTGATCTGAAAATTCAGAATAGTCAAACGATATTAAAAAATAACCACGAGATATTTAGTTCAATAGCGGAACGACGTAGTAATATCTTGCGCGAGCTACAATCTACTTTTAAGAATTTTCTTCAGAAATCGGAGAATTTCATGGATGAAGAATTGTTCCAAGATAAAGAAGACTTAACACCTAATTTGGGTATTGGTGGTGGCTTAGCCGCTATTGGTTTAATCTTAACCGCCTTGACCAATGGTTTAGTTTTCGATATTACGGGTGGTATTTTGACAACTATAGGTATAGTATTCGCTGGGGTAACGGTTGGTTTAAAAAGAAGAAAAATAATAGAAGGATATAACACAGAGATTGATAAAGGGAGAGTGCGATTAGAACGGGAAGTAACAGAAAAACTAAAGACCTACGTAACGCATATCAAAAATAGAATTGACGCGAACTTTTCTACTTTCGATGAGATGGTTACCACTGAAGGGGATGATGTACAATCGCTAGAAGAGACGCACTTGAAATTAGATAAG
>JALZWC010000755.1 GCA_023300255.1 Saprospiraceae bacterium
TCAGTCAAAGTATCAACAATTCTCCTTCATTAAAGCAAAAACTAAGAACAAAATAAGCTACCCTAAATTACGAACTTATTCCATACACATTCCTAAGTGTAACACGACTCTCTGAGTTGTGCATACTCTTTATGAAAAACTAAATACCCACTTAATCAATTTAACCTACCTAATTCTCTAACAATTGGCTTACTTTTTGTTTTAAGCACAATATACCTTCCCTCCAATCTTCCAATTAAACCCTTCATAATTAATGCCTTTGTTATTTTTCCATTTAGGAAGAAATAGCTTATCCCCCCTTATAAATTTCTTTTACAGTGTATCAGTGTTTATTCTAAAAAAATCCGTATCGCAAAATTTGACTACTGAATATCAACGTTTTATAAGCATTCAAAATTTAAAATTTTTCATTCAGAATTAAGTCTACTAGTATCAAGAAATTCCTACCCCCAAACTTAAATTATATTTTTCAAGACTACACAAAACTACACCATGCAAACTATCAGTATCAGTGCCTCTTCTATCAAGCAACTCACACAACAAATAGATCATCAATTAGCTAGTGGCTTTCAACCTACAATAGCTATGGTATTTAGTGCTCCAGAGTTACCTTATCAGGAACTACCTGCATTATTTAAAAAGTATGATATAGCTTTAGTGGGGTGTACGACTATGAAAGAGATAAGTAATAGTGAAATTCTATCTAAGAGTTTTAGTGTACTATTGATGGATATGAATAAAGAATATTTTGACATCTGTCAATTGGAATATGATATAGAGAATATAGCTGCTACTGCTAAAGAACTAGGACAGAAAGCTATTCAATCATTCGATCGTCCAGGAATTATATTATATTCAGGAGGGATGGGTATTGATGGAGAAAAATTGGTAAATGAAATAAAAAAGAGCACAAGTATTAAGATTCCTCTTTACGGCGGATTAGCAGGAGATGGAACAAGATTTGAAAAGACCTATTGCTTTAGTCAAGAGGGAGTTTCTAGTATGGGGGTAGCTGCAATAATAGTGGATAGCGACAAAATTCGACTAAACGGTTTGTCTTATAGTGGCTGGGAAGAATTAGGTGCTACTCACAAAATAACCAAAGCAGTAGGTAACATAGTTTATGAAATAAACAACAAACCAGCATTAGAAGAATTTGAAAAATATTTCGGTAAATTAAGATATAATTTATCCGTAGAGGAAGGAGGAGAATTTGAAGTACTTGCAGGACAATTTCCTTTGAAGATACTAAAACAGCACGGAGTATCTGTACTCAGATCTGTTATAATTAGCGATTTGGAAACGAAATCATTGGTATTAGCAGGAAGTGTTCAAGAAGGAGAAACCTTTCAATTTTGTACAAGTCCAAGTTTTGAAGTCGTAGACAAGACTATAGATGAAATTGGAAAATTAAAAAATAAATTAGGAGATATTGATGCAGTAGTCATGATTTCTTGTGCCGCTAGATTATCCGTATTTGGCCCCATGCTAGAAGATGAAATTAGTGAAATTTATAATTTATGGAAACAGCCGATGATTGGGTATTTTTCCTATGGAGAAATAGGTAATACAAATCTCCAAAATGATAATTGTGAATTTCACAACGTCACTTGCTCTTTAGTGACGATAACAGAAAGATAATTAGGTAAGAGATTGAAAAAATAATAAGTCCGTTAAATTGGACGAACTATTATTTTATCATTGAAGCTGTTTATGATTCTATTTCAGTCCTAAGAATTTCTATTACAAGAACCTGAAAAATACTTTTTTAAGCACCGTAGCCATGCTATACTGCTTAAAAGTAATTCTCAGAAATTTATACTAGGAATTTTGAACTCTAAACTACATTCTTAAACAACTTCATTACTAAATTACAATGATAGAGAAAGAATCAATGTTTGAAAATAGGCACCAAAATCTAGATACAAAAGAAGCTGTCAATACACTGTCAACGATAGCTATTTTAGAAAAATCGCTCCAACAAAAAGAGAAAGAACTTAGGCGATCTAAATTTAAATTACAGCGTCTGGAAATGGAAACGGAAGTAAACAATCGGTTTCTCCAAATCTCTGTGCAAGAATTGGAAGAAAAAAATCAATTGCTAGAAAAATATTTTGAAAGCAATTTACAACTTGAAAACTTTGCACATATCGCTTCCCATGATTTAAAAGCACCACTCAATAATATTTTAAGTTTCTCCAGTTTATTGCAAAAAACATCTAATGGAAAACTAAATTCTTCTGAAGAAAAATTTGTAGAATTCATTGTAGAGGCTGCAAAAAACATGCGAAAAACCATTCATGCTTTGCTCCAATTTTCTTTAGTAACAAACGCTAAATTAGAAATTACTTCTTTCCATCCTAAAGAACTTTTATTAGATTTAAAAAGAGATTTAGCAAGTACTTTATCTCAAAAAAATGCTACGCTACAGTTTTTGGAATTACCTACAGCTATCACTGGTGATACCACTTTATTAAGGGAAGTTTTTCAAAATCTTATTTTAAATGGTATTAAGTTCACTTCTAAAGAAACGGCTCCTATCATAGAAATAGCTTATACCGAAAATAAGACCCATTGGATATTCTCTGTAAAAGATAATGGTATTGGTATCCCTGAAGAATTTAAGAAGAAAATATTCATTATGCTTCAGCGACTCCATACGGATAAAGAGTATCAAGGAACTGGAATGGGCTTAAGTATTTGTAAAAAAATAATCGATCAACATGGCGGTGAGATTTGGGTGGACAGCGAAGTAGGAATAGGAAGTACTTTTTATTTTTCGGTTATTAAAAAAATGTATTTTAAGTAAGGAATCGTTCATTAATAAAGGACATTTTTATATGTATTTATTTTTTCGATTCTTTAACATTTTTTTGCAACTGTACAAAGGTAGCTTAGACCTCTGGTCTGAGTAGGTCTGTATTAAGGAATGTGTATGAAATAACTTCGTAATTTATGCTGCTTCTTTTGCTCTTATTTTTCACTTTAATTCAGTCAAAGTATCAACAATTATCCTTCA
>JALZWC010000756.1 GCA_023300255.1 Saprospiraceae bacterium
ATGAAGCCGTAGCTCTGCTATGCCTTAATTTTGAAGCTTCTTTACAAGAAAAAATTACTGCGCCATAACTGGTAGGTTATTTAATTCCTGGTCCCTAATGCTCACCCAACCTTTTCAGCATAAGTTGCTGTCTATACTATTGAAAGAGCAATATATGATGTACTTAAGAGGGTCGTAATTAAACGGGTATTTTTAACCACATAGGTGTATAGGACGCATAACGTTGAAACCTATGTGCCCTATGTATCTATGTGGTTAAATACAAGCCTATTTTGTTAATTTAATCTTGTCCTAGGACTTAATTAAGTAAACAACTTCTTTCTACTTTATTTAGCAAATACTATACAAATCAGCTAATTTAGTTAGAATAATAGTAGACATTGTTTGGGAAGACAGGAAGATTTAGCAATTTTGTAAAGACGTTAAATACCTTTATTTAGTCCAAATAGTCGATTAACATCCTTTCAAAAACACTTTGTTTGTCCATCAAAGCTTTAATAATATTAATATTTATAAATATGTGTTTTTGCCACATTCTTACACATCTTCATATTATTAGTAAAGAATATCTTTAATTCATTAAAATATTCAATAAACGGTTTGATTTTTGGACTAGTTAAATAACGACAAATAGATTAAATTTTTAATCTACGTACCTACTCCATCCTCATACAGGTAACATATAAATAAAGTTACTACTATAGTATACCCCATCACTAGACCATTAAAAACTAAGTTCATGAAAAAACAAAGCTACCTATTAGTCTTTCTTTTTTACTGTCTACTTTATCTACCCTCCACTGTAGTCGGTCAAAATCCAAATGACATTAACAGAGAAGATTACTTATTCATTAATACTTTTTGTGAGGGAGATGAATTATTATTTTTTCCTGACCCACCACCGATTTCTGCACCTTGTGTAGATGGTAGTTGTAGAATATTCTATGTAGAAATCGAAGGATATTGGGCACCTTATGAAGGCAGTGCTACTTTTCCTCCTGCGGAAACCGCAACCTATATTATTCAATATAACAGTCCGCCTTGTCCAGTTTCTGAATGTGGATTCATTCAAGGAGATGTTTTAGATGCAGACGCTTGGCAAGTCGCTCAAGAAGAATTTGAAAGTTTTAAAGCGGAATTTGAAGGACAATTAGGTTTAATAGAAATTAATAAATGTGGGGATTCTGATGATGATCTACCGGAAGATGCAGATGAAGTAATAACTATTTGCAAAGGGGAAAGTCTTACGTTAAAAGGATGGAATAATATAATAGAGTGTCCATGTACGGTATCTCAACAAGGCCCTACAGATTGTTTTCCATTTCCTCAACCTAATGGTATTTGGTTAGTAGATGGCAAGAAAGTCTGTGATAACAGTTGTATTGATGTAACAGTACAACCTACAGAGACTACCTTATATACCCAACAAACACCCCCCTATCAATGTCGTGCTATATTCGATCCTAATGCACCATTAGGACCACCTCCACCTACTTATCCTAGTGGACCAAAATTAACGGTCTTAGTAATAGTGGAAGACAACTGTGCCCTCCAACCTACTCCAGAAGAAATAGAAGAAGAACAATTAACCAATAATCAAGTTTTCACTGATTATCCATGGTTGGCAGAGGAAGTCGACAAAGAAGCTTGCACCGTAGGTACTATATCTATTTATAAAAGTGGTCCATTTGATTTTATATATACGCACAAAGAAAATGGAGGTACCTTGTATTTTCAGGATGGTACGTTCTATTGTGAACAGACTCCAAACTATGATTGTATAGCTGCTTATCGTTTGGAAAATCCTGCAACTGTTTGGACTTGTCCACAACAAGCTAACTCAGAAGGTGACTTGGATACGACAGGCGATCAAAATGTTATTCACCCGCCCATTAATTGTGATAGCTATCGAGGAGAGATTGTTTTTGAGGCATGTGATGATGGTCGTATCTTTTTCTTTGCTAAAACAGAAGATGGCCGCTTATTAGATATCTATTTTGAAGAAGGAATCGATTTTGATTACTATGAAGGACAGCCTATTCAATTTGATTATTATCCAGCCACATTTCCTTCTCCTTGTTCTGTAGCTTCAGAAGCAGTTATAGTTACTTGTATTCAAGAGATCACAGATGGCCCACCTAATGATTGTATTTGTATTGCTTTATATGATCCTGTATGTGGCGTGGATGGGAATACCTATGGAAATGCTTGTGAAGCTGCGTGTGAAGGAGTAGAAGTTGCTAGTTCTGGAGAGTGTACTTTAGCTTATTCCTGTGAGATCTTAGATAATATGGATTTGCCAGATGATTTATGTGACCAGTGTATTAGTGAAATTTCGGTATATTCTTTTCAAGGAAAAACTTACTTAGCAACTCTTGCCAATAATACAACTTGCGCAGATGGATTAACAACGGTAGTAAGTTGCTTATCTGGAGATGTTTTCTGTTACGAGGGGGGAATTGCAGGCTTTAATCAATGTGAGCTGTTCTTTGAAGAAGCAGTGAAACTACAAATAATCATCAAAGATGATTGTGGAAATAATTGTAATTGCCCTGCCGTAGTAACACCCGTATGTGGCGCTGATGGCATTACCTATAATAATGAATGTGAAGCAAATTGCGCAGGCGTTCCTGTTGCATTTGAAGGCCCATGTAATATAGACCCACCTAATTGTATTTGTACAGAAGAGTATGCCCCAGTATGTGGCATAGATGGAGTTACCTATTCCAACGCATGTCATGCAGCATGTGAAGGCGTAGAAATCATTGCTCGTGGGGAATGTGAACCCAATAGAGCAACTTGTGATTTATTAGCGAGAATAACTTTTCCAGCAAATCTTTGTGGATCTTGTACTAGTGAAATAGCGATTTATGAATATGAAGGCGAAACTTATTTGGTTTCCTTCCCAAGTGATACAGATGGATTAGGGGGCGCTTGTAATGATTTCCCAATCTCCGTTTCCAATTGTAATACTGGAGATATATTCTGTCAATCAGGCGGAAATTCACCAACTGATTTTTGTGGCAATTTCTTTGAAGAGGCTATAAAATTAGAAGTAGTAATGACACAAGGTAATTGTGAATCTACTTGTGATTGTCCAGAAATATTTTCCCCTGTTTGTGGCGAAGATGGACGAACCTATAGCAATAGATGTGAAGCTGATTGTGCTGGTGTAGATATTATTATAGATGGACCTTGTGTTCCAAATTGTATCTGTACGCAAGAATATGCACCAGTCTGTGGAATGGATGGAATCACTTATTCTAATGCTTGTCATGCGGAATGTGCAGGCGTTGATATTGCTGCTCCAGGAGAATGTGGAATGGGTTTGTCTTGTGATTTATTAGCAGTCATCGACTTCGCTAGTGACTTGTGCGGTACCTGTATAAGTGAAATTTCGGTTTATGAATGGAACGGAGAAACTTACCTTGCCAACATAGCAAGCAATAATAGCGGACAGGGGGCGTCTTGTACAGATTTCGCAACTACCGTTATCAACTGTACGACTGGAGATCTTTTCTGTATGGATGGAGGAATTGCTGGTTTACGTCAATGCGAGAAATTCTTTATAGAAGCCGTTAAAATAGAAGTACTTGTAAGTAGAGGTACTTGTAAGGAGTGTGGTTGTGATCAGGATTACGCACCCGTTTGTGGCGCCGATGGCAAAACCTATAGTAATAGATGCGAAGCAGATTGTGCTGGGGTAGATATTTTAAGCGAAGGAACCTGCAAGCCAGACTGTATTTGCACATTAGAATATGCGCCTGTTTGTGGTGCCGATGGCAAAACTTATGGTAACCGATGTGAAGCAGATTGCGCAGGGGTAGATATCCTTTCTGAAGGAGAATGTGAACCTAATTGTATTTGTCCAGCAGTCGCGATACCCGTTTGTGGAGTAGATGGCATTACCTATGGCAATGCTTGTGAAGCAGCATGTGCTGGAGTAGAAGTAGCCTCTGAAGGCTTCTGTGAATTAATAGGCCCATGCGCTGATTTAGGGGGTCTTCGCTTTGGAACTTGCGCAACGCCATTGGGTATTGCATTAGTTAATGGAACCTGCCAAACATTAAGTGGTTGTCAAGTTATCGTCGATGGCATAGATTATTCTAACGCTTTTTTCCCAACAGTGGACATTTGTCAGCAAGCTTGTTTTGAGCCATTAGGTAATCCTATTTTTGCCGAATACCAGTGGTTAAGTGATTTTGTAAATCCATCTGATTGTAATGGAGAAACTATTACCGTTTATCGAAATGGTGCCTACAATTTCCTATATATTGAATCAGAAAAGGAAGGAATACTTTATTTCCAAGACGGTACTTTCTATTGTCAAAATAGTTCGGGCTTAGATTGCCGAATGGCTTATAACCTTCAAGATGTAGAAGCTATCTGGACTTGTGATAGTAATCGTCCTACTTGTGATAATCCACTAGCAGAAGATTGGTTATTAAATCTGATAGAACAAGATTGTACAGGAGATGTATTTGCTTTTGATTACCAAGGACAAACTGCTGTATACATCCAGACACTTTGTGGCTGTGTAGATGATAATGATAAATTATTTAGTTGTGATGGCACCTTTCTTTGTGCTATTGGAAGAATAGATCCAGTATTCAGCTGTGATCCATCTATTACCCAATATTTAACAAAAGACCATCTTATTTGGTCGCCAGACTGTAATTGCGAATGTCCCGTATTTGAACAGCCAGTATGTGGAGAGGATGGCATTACCTATTCAAGTCAATGCAAAGCTGAATGCGCAGGTGTGAAAGTTTTAGCGGCAGGTATTTGCTTACCAGTGAAGCCCGTTTGTGATTGCCCAGATACAGGTCTGCCTGTCTGCGGTAAAGATGGTATAACCTACAATAATAGCTGCCTAGCCGAATGTGCAGGCGTAGAAATTTTAGGCCCTGGTATTTGTCTCGGTGTTGATGCTTTAACTCCACCCTGCTATGATGTTGCTGATGTAGACTTTGGTGATTGCAAAGCAATTATGGGGATAGCCATTGTTAATGGTACTTGCCAAACAATCAGTGGTTGTGGAAATTATGATATTGGAGGTATTGGCTATAAGGAAGCCTTTTTCCCTACTGTCGAAATTTGTCAACAAACTTGCGGTGGTAATGGTGTAGATGCACTAGCTCCACCTTGCTATGATGTTGCTGATGTAGACTTTGGTTTGTGTGAAGCAATTATGGGGGTAGCCATTGTTAATGGTACTTGCCAAACAATCAGTGGCTGTGGAAACTATGATATTGGAGGCATTGGTTATAAAGAAGCCTTTTTCCCTACTGTTGAAATTTGCCAACAAGCTTGCGGTGATCCTTCAGATGGTGATGGATTAAATTCTGAGCCAGCTAATGAAGACAATAAGGGCGAAGAAAGTATCGACCAAACAGATCAACTATTCCAAGATTATGAATGGTTGTCAAATATCTTAGACCCTACTACTTGCAAAGACCAAGCAGTAAGTGAATATGATTTGGGGCCGTACAAGTTTATTTATATTTACGATCAAGAAAATTTAGGCACGCTCTATTTCCAAGATGGTACTTTCTATTGCCAAGATAGTGATAACTACAATTGCTTAGAGGCTTATAAAATCACCAATGCACAGCGTTCAAGGACTTGGACATGTAGAGAAGGACTAATATACAATGAAGAAACAGCAGCAATAGAAAGAAGTAAAGATCAGGCAGTCTTCTTTACCAATTCAATGACGCTTTATCCAAACCCTACTGTTGGCGAATTTCAATTAAATATAAAATCTGTGTCTAAAGAACCACAGCACTTAATTATTTATGACTTATACGGTCGACAGGTACAGCAGCAAATGATCCAATCAACAGATAAAAACATTAATATTCCTGTTGATCTTTCAACTTTAAAAGATGGTTTGTATATGGTAACGCTGAAAACTAAAGGGCAAGCAATACTACAGCAAACAATCGTGAAAGCTGCGCTATAGAGGCGATATAAATTTTTATAATTAGCATTGGCTAAAGCCAATGTCAGTTCTTGAACCTGCCTTCCAAGGAAGGCAGGTTCAATTTTTTTATTGGCAATAGCCAATGCTGAACAATTATGACTTTCATTAAACAAAGAGAATTAATTTCACTCCGTACCCGATTTCTTGTTCCTAAAAGAATCTAACCCAGTGCTTCCTAAACAATAATTTCTTCCAATTTACCAGCCACTTCTAAGCTCGCATTTCTACTTAAGCATATCAAAGTAATACTAGGTGATAAATGCAAAAGCTTGATCTTCTGCCGCATTAATTACCTTAGTGAAGGAAAATAAATAACCTAGACCATTATAGAGCATCAAATAAAAAAGTGGTAATATTTAGTTTTTCATAAAAAGCTTGCACAACTCAGAGAGTCGTGTTACACTTAGGCAAAAAGTGAGAATAAATTGGTCGTTTTAAGCTAGTCATTTTTTACTCTAAGGAATTCTGAAAAACTAAGCATAGCTGGGCTACGGTTCTT
>JALZWC010000757.1 GCA_023300255.1 Saprospiraceae bacterium
AATGACTCTCCTGCACCACCTCTGCCTGTCCACTCCCATCATCCTTAAACACGACTCGATTATTGCCTAAGTGGTCTTGAAGGTAGTAGTGTCGTTCAGCAGTACCATTTGAGAAAGCCACTCGACCTTCATCAAAATAGATAGCTTCCATTTCTCCGTCTTGATACTCAATACCCGCAAAATACTCTTTACCGTCAAAATCTCCTAAAGGAACTATACTTTCTGATATAAAGATAGCAGAGCGCATATTTTGAATTTCATCTTTACTAATGGAAATCAGCTCCTTCAGTCACCCAGTTTTTTACGACTTGCTCTGGGATCAGCTAGACTAAGTCTTACTAACTTCCCAAACTTACCACCCAAAACACAAATACCCCAACGTAATTTCCCATAGCAATGCCCAACAAGCCCAAGGCAATACCAGGAAACACCAATCGACGATTATCAATCGTACTAGCAATTTGCCCAATAAAAACAGGCCCATAAATAGCAGCAGTCTGCGTAACAATAGCCGTATCCCGATCTATTTTGAATAGGTAACAAAACAACCAATGTAAGGAGACCGTTATGCCCCAAGCAATGGCTAGAAATGTAATAACACCCATACCATCTGTCAATATACTATCGAAATTAGCCAGCATCCCAACGGCGACACAAAACATTAATAATAAATAATCGCCAATCTCAAAAGTGCCTTTCAAACGCTGCACCCACTCTAGTTTAGTCACTAAAAGACTGAAGGTAGTAATAGATAAGATGATAAAAGTAGCGGCCAGTTTTTGAAAGAGTAAAAAGCTCATTCCGACGGATAATCCAATAATACCAATGGTTATCAAAAGCCCTTTTCCAAAATCAACTAAATTAAATAGTCTATTACTATTTAATTTAGTTTTACTCATTTGTAAATTTCCTTTTAAGTAATTATTTAAAAATAATCCCATTACTGTATGAGCAATAGAAGTTAGAAAAACCAGAAAAATACCCCCAACAAAAACATCTGCTGTATTCATTAAAACAATCGTTTCTTTATCCGCCTCCAATGCCATTCCAACCGCCTGCATATTGGGAATGCCACCAGAGAAAATAGCGGCAATCATGCCTGCTAACACAGGTGCATTCTCATAAGTGCCGTGCAATAACCAAGCAGTTATAGTGGTTCCAATAAGTCCACTTAAAACACATAACAAAAATGAAAGTAAAGCAGTCTTAAATTCGGTATAAATACCACTTGATAAATTAGTGGAGTAGAGTAGGAAAGGAAGTGCTAACAAGATAGTTCCTTGGGTAGCATAATCCGCCACCGCATGGTTGATTGGGAAGCTGTTCCAATTGGCTAATATGATGCCAGCAAGGTAGCATAGAACTACAGGGCTTAACCATGACACTGTTTTGTTGGAAATGATTTTGGCGAGGAATGGGAAAGCGACGATAATCAATATTTGTAATAGGGTGTAAATCATGGCATGAAGGTAAGAAGTTTTTGGAATTCCTTTATGCTAATCTTTACTAGGTCTAAGCACTTACTTAACTACTAGAGGAAAGACTTCACAACTCAGATAGTTGTCATTTACTAGGCTAGGACAGTAACACAACTCTCTGAGTTGTGCTAACATAAATATAATCATTGCTTAGTATCGAGCGCAGCGTAGATAACCTATGTATTATCTGCGCTGCGCTCGATAGTCGCTCAGAATGAATTCTGTGTTACTTTACTAGATACTAGAACTGAGAATTAAATTTCCTATTTACCTCAACGGAATAACAATCGGAATAGAAGATACCCATAACTGCCCATTTCGATAAAGCTCTGTAGTAGGGCGATTATAAATTGGATTCCTACCATCCAAATAAGTAGTCTTTCCATTAATGTCAATTTGGACATTGGAAGGACATCCTAATTGCGCTACATTCAAAGGAACAACTTGATTTTCTACGACCGTAATATTGGCAGAGCTATTACCCATATTTTTTTTACCATAGCTTAATTTACCAAGATCAACTGCTCGCCAAGCCACCATGTTTTTAGGGCGACCCTTGGCGTCTCCATATATATGTACATAGATTCCATTATCCTTGGCAGTGCCATAAGTACCTAAAAAATATTGGTCCCCTAATAATTGATTCATTTTTTGCAAGGCGTACCAAGCCTCCTTTCTTTCCTTAGGACGAATCAACATGGTTTTTAGTTCAGATACATTGGAAGGTACATTCGTATCGACTAGACCATTAGAGTAATAAGCACCATTTGTCCAATCGTCCATTAAATTATAGATGACCGCTTGGTTGGCTCCCCAGCTATGCAATAATAAAATAGAGCGAATAATATAAGCGGCTTGTGCCGTTCTACCAATACCAATTTTGACAGCTTTGCCGCATTCATTCGTACCGTAGTTGTAGGTACAACCAGGCATACTTAATGCGATGGTATTGCTGAAGTTCGCTTCTTGGCAACCGCCCCATTGGTTGGCTTTATGACATTCGAAGATATGACCAGGTTCATCATCAGAGTTCCAGCCGAACTCTGTTGCATTCACCTTTCGATTGCCAAAAGGCATATTTTGATTGACCCAGGTTGCCACATTCTTATAGATATTAAATCCACCATTGGTCGCTTCTGGATGTTGCTGAATGGTATGCACATCCAATTTTCGGTAATCTGAAAAGTTATAATTATGGACACCGACACCTTCTGTCATATGGGCACGTAATTTTGATTGATTTGAGCCGCCAACCATTATATTAACAGCATCTCCAAGGTGTCCGCTACCATAAGTAGATCCTTTTAATTCATGAGCTTGATAAGCTGCACCTGCTATTCCAATCCGAGGTTTAGTAACTCCATAGTAATCGTCAAAAGCAAGTATGATTCCTTGAATGTATGCTTGATAGGCAGTGATGCCAGGGTCGCCCCAAGGCTCATTCCCTAATTCCAAAATATCAACTAAAGGTGGGCTATTAGGAAAGGTGCCATCTACTGTTTTAGGATCATATACTCTTAAAAATGCACATGTCCAATCTTTACCAGTGGCTTGAATCTCTTTTATAGAGGCACCCAGTTCTTCTTTGCGCCACCATTTATCTGGAAAGTTTCTAACGGATATTTCTATGGCTACCGCTACTTTTAAACCAGCCTCTTTTATTTTTTCAATTCTAATATAATTGTCCCATAAATATCCAGGAGGGGAATCTGTTATTAATTCCTCTTTTGTTTTGTCACCTAAACGAATATCCTTTGGCGCAATACCATCATAGTCCTTATCCTGTTGATAAAAGAAACGAATGATACTACACAATTCGCCAACCTCTTCTAGTGGAAAATTATTAGCCTTCGTGAAATGCTCAATTTCATAGCCTGCGTTAATACCAATGATTTCTTTGAGCGGGCGCTTTGTTACTGCTAAATTATCAGTACTAGCTAATGGAAGGCATTCTTGAGCGATAAGGTAGTTACAAGATAAGGGGACGTAAAATACTAGTAAGAACAGTGATAAATAGTTTTTCATGCTAACGTATAAAAGTTGTCTAAACGAACAAATAGGCTTAGAGACAGAGCCGAAAGCCCATTGTTTTGGCGAGAAGTGAATCTGCCCGCTATTCATTAAAAGTAAGGTCAAATAGTATACGATAGGAAAAAGTAAAGGGTAGTAGGTACAAGTTATGTTATAAATCAGTTAATCGCACAGATTTTATTACCTATTTTCTTAATAAATACGTACTTTTGCGCTTTTTTAGGTTAAAGTAGATAGATACACTACTTTCTAATAATTATAGGCATGGTAACAGTAAGCGATTTAGGATTGCAATTTGGTAAAAGGGTCTTATTTGATGAAGTAAATGTAAAATTTAATAATGGGAATTGCTATGGAGTGATTGGTGCGAATGGGGCAGGCAAAACCACCTTTATGAAGATTTTATCTGGAGAACTTGATCCTAATATGGGTAACGTAAGTATTGAACCAGGTAAACGGATGGCAGTACTAAAGCAAAACCACTTTGAATATGAAGAAGAGGTGGTGCTAAATACGGTTATGATGGGCCATAAGGAGATGTATGCCATGATGCTGGAAAAGGATGCAATTTATATGAATCCAGATGCTACAGAGGCAGATGGATTAAGAGCTGCTGATTTGGAAACGACTTATGGGGAAATGGGTGGATGGAATGCGGAAACAGATGCGGCGGTCATATTGAGTAATATGGGCATTAAGGAGGATCTGCATTATAAAGAGATGAAGGAATTGAGTGGGTCAGAAAAAGTGAAGGTGCTATTGGCGCAGGCGCTATTTGGTAATCCAGATATCTTGTTATTAGATGAGCCTACGAATGATTTGGATGCGGTGACAGCGACTTGGTTAGCGGATTTCTTGGCGGATTTTCCAAATATGGTGATTGTGATTTCGCATGATCGATATTTCTTGGATATGGTTTGTACGCACATCGTAGATATTGATTTTAAGAAAGTTAAGGTATATACGGGCAATTATACATTCTGGTATGAATCAAGTCAGTTGATGCTCCAGCAAATGGCCAACAAGAATAAGAAAGTAGAGCAGAAGCGGAAAGAGATGTTAGATTTTATTCAACGTTTTAGCGCGAATGCATCTAAATCTAAGCAAGCAACGTCTCGTAAAAAGGCATTGGACAAATTGAATATAGAGGATATCCAGCCTTCTAGTAGAAAGTATCCATATATCAACTTCAAACCAGAAAGAGATCCAGGAGATCAAATGCTGAAGTTGACGAAGTTAAGCTATGTAGCAGAGAACGGCCAAACGATGTTCAAGAATGTAGACTTGACCTTAAACAAAGGCGAGAAGATAGCTTTGTTAGGAAATGATTCTTCTGCCTTAACTGCTTTTTACGATGTGTTGTCGGGTAAACTAAAGCCTACTTCAGGAACTATAGAGTGGGGTCAAACGATTACGGCTTCTTATCTACCTAACGAAAATGAGGAGTTCTTTTCTAAAGAAAATGATTTAGAGTTATTGGATTGGTTAAGACAATATTCTGAAAATAAAGACGAACAGTTTATTCGGGGTTTCTTGGGTCGAATGTTCTTCTCTGGAGAAGAGATCTTTAAAAAGTCAAGTGTATTGTCGGGGGGAGAAAAGGTGCGTTGTATGTTGTCAAAGATTATGTTGTCCCATCCGAATTTCCTATTATTGGATGAACCAACCAATCACTTAGATTTGGAATCCATTACGGCCTTGAATAATGGCATGAAAGAATTTCCTGGAAATATGATCTTCACAACACACGATCATCAAATTCTTCAAACGGTAGCTAATCGTATTATAGAAATCACGCCAAATGGTATGATTGATTCTTTGAAGTCTTTTGATGATTATTTAAAGTCGGAAGACATTCAGAAGTTGAAGGAAGAGTTGGGAGCGGTGGCTGTTTAAAATATACTTAATCGTTCTTTCTGTATATTGAATCAATCCTAAGATGGGGAGGTACAAAGGTTTTACTTTGTATCTCCCCATTTTATTTTGGGTGTTTAATGACAAGACTAATGATAAATATTTATAACAAGAGGAATGATAAGTAGTCGGCCAAAAATAACCTAACATTAAAATGGCTTCTTTTCTCGCTATTTGTCTTTAAAAAAGGCCTTACGTAGCTAGGCTATGTGCGACTTTTTTAAAAACAACTAGCAAAAAATAAGCTCCTTTAAATTGTTATCTTATTTATGTCCGACTACTTACCTATAAAATTGTTTGTACTTTATGTGAAGGAAAATAAATAAAGTAGACCATTATGATTTTTTAAAGATTGACTGTCAACATCTTACGACTTCATACTTCATACTTATTACTTCACTATGTACTATAAATTGGGTCAGTCAAAATGAAATTTTTAGTAGTTAATTTCTTTCAGGCTTGGTTTTTGTATAGATTCTACTTTGAAGACTGTATTATGTTCTATATCCACAATTTCTCTCCTCCATATTTCAATATCATCTGTAGCTTTGCCTAGACGATCCTTATAAAAATGGGGCATGTTTTCCATTTTTGGATCAAGTAAGAAGATGGGTTAAAAGCTAGAATACAATGTTCTAACAGTATGATTTCTCCTCGCTTTATATTGAATTATATGCTCTCCCTACTTTATTCTAATATTATAGTTATCACAATTCAAAGTTCTGCTAATTTCAAATAGGAGGCTGATATCAATAGCTATTCAATTAGGTAGTTTATTGGCTAATCAACAGGTTGTCCTTCGTTATACGCCCCTTGCCTTTGTTCTGTTTTTATCCCCAAAATTCTAATTAGGAAAATCTTAATTTTTGGAGAAAAATTAAAAAACACATACTATGAGAACCACTAAGCTTTTACTACTCTTTTGTTTTATTTCAAATCTGGTTCATGGGCAAGAAGTAATATCTACACAAAACGGCAATAATAATTTTTCCAATGCATTAGTTCTTGACGGATGTACCAATTACTTTGAAATTCCCGATAATGATCTTCTTGATTATGAGGAAGCATTAAGTCTTGAATGTTGGATACAACCAAATTGTGAAGAGGGTAACAAAATCATATTGTCAAAGCAATGGTGTAATGGTCAATATGGATATTATTTGTCAGTTAGAAATGGAAAATTATTGTGGACGTATTCTTCCTCAGGTAATTGTACTCCTTCCAGTGTTCATGAATCGATTAATACAGAAATAGTACCTAATCAATTCACACATGTAGCAGTAGTTCACACCTTATCGGAAATAAAACTCTTTGTCAACGGTATTAAAGTAGTTTCAGAACAATTGGATGGTGCACTTGGAGAAATTAAGAATAGTTCAGAACCTTTTAGGATTGGTGCCTATAAAAATATTGCTGGAAAGATGACGAATCATTTTAGTGGTCTGATTGATGAAGTTAGACTCTGGAATATTGAGTTAAACGAGACACTAATCCAACAAAGAAAAGACGCACCATTGGTTGGAAATGAACTGGGTTTAAATCTGTATCTCAATATGGAACAAAGTGGACAAGGAGCTTCCTTAATATTAGAAAATCAGTCTACTTACGGAGATATATTAGATGCTTATCCGTTTGACTTTTCATCCCATTCTCCATATACAATAGAAAACGAAGAGTACGATGAAAATATAATTAGTCTTGGAGAGGATATTTCTGTATGTAGTTTTCCATTTTCTATTTCAACTTCTATTGATAATTATAAAAGTATTTTATGGAGTACAGGCTCTACTGATAAGGAAATCACCGTTCTAAATCCTGGGGAGTATTCAGTGATAGTAGAAACAGAATTGTGTAAATTTTATTATGATACTATACAGGTTGAACAAGAATTAATTACCTATGAAATAAAGACAAGTGTATGTGAAAGTGGCGCGTATCTATTTAACGGAAAACGTATTGATCAGTCTGGTACTTATAGAGATACCTTAAAAACCATTGAAGGCTGTGATAGTATAGACATTTTAAATTTAGAAGTACTACCAGTTGTAAATACCGCTATAACAGAATCTATTTGTCAAGGCAGTTCCTATTTTTTCGCAAGCCAAGAGTTGACCGAAACAGGAATTTATTTAGAGACACTAACTGCCACAAATGGCTGTGATAGCATTCTTACGCTTACTTTAGCTGTTTTAGATAGCACAAATCCTGATTGTAATACAGATCCATGTATAACTAAACCTTTTAGTATTGTCAATTATCCAAATCAAAATATTTGTACAGGTGAAAGTGTAGAATTAAGCGTTACAGGTGGCACTACCTATAGTTGGGCACCTGCTCTTGGTTTAAGTGCTACTAATATTGCAAATCCATCTGCGAATCCTATAACCACAACTACCTATACAGTAATCGTGACCAATGCAGATGGTTGTGCAGCTACCGATGATATAACTATTAATGTTTCCGAAAACCCTATTGCAAATGCTGGATCTGATGTGTCTATTTGTTCTAGTTCTAGTACCACATTAAATGCAAGTGGCGGAACAACTTATCAATGGAGTCCAACTTCTGGGTTAAGCAATCCTTCTATTGCTAATCCAATTGCTACTCCTGCAAATACTACAACTTATTTAGTAACTGCTAGTAATTCGAATGGTTGTACCTCAATAGACGAAGTGGTGGTAGATGTAGCAGCGGAATTGACGGTTGATGCGGGGGAAGATATAATAGTTTGTCCTGGCGAAGCAACGCCATTAAATGCAAGTGGAGGAAGCAGTTATTCGTGGAGCCCTGTGGAAGGATTAAGTAGTACGAATATTGCTAATCCTACCGTAACTATTTCTGAAGCAATTACTTATTGTGTAACCGTAACAGATGCCAATGGCTGTTCAGGATCTGATTGTATTGCTATTCAAATTGATACGGGCTGTGAATTAGAAGAAGGAAATGAAGAACCTGGAAATACTTTAAATAACTGTACAGATGGCCCACTTATTTTCGTCTGCCATGATAGGACGATTTGTCCTAATGAACAGACACAATTAATTGTCAACGGCGGCATTAGATGGGAATGGTCTCCTGCTACAGGTTTGGATAATCCATTCTCAGATCTTCCTATTGCTAGTCCTTCTGTCACAACGACTTATACCGTTACTGTTTGGGATGAAAATGATTGCTTTGCGACAGAGCAAGTAGTTGTAACCGTTGATCCTAAGGAATCATGTGACGCAACTCCTCCACCATGCTTTGGAGATTTAATACCGGAAGAAAAAATATGTATTGATCCAACCGATAATTCTATAGATATATGCTTAGGATTATCAGAAGAAGACCAAACGAAATACAAGATTAGCGTTGATGGAAATGTGGCTGCTGTCTTACATGGTTGTAATTTTGAACAATTGATTGGTTATCAATACAATTTATTATCGAATCAAACAGATAATTATAAAGTTAAAAGCTGGCAGATCAATGATGTTTATTATTCAGGCCTGTTTAATACTATACAAGAATTAGTTACTTGGATGCAAGGTATTGATCCTACAGGTAACTGGAAATTAGCGCCAAAAAGTTTCTCCATTACCGGAGGAAATACGGCTTCTGTTTATGACACACTTTTAATACAGCAATCTCCCATAATAGAAATCGGTCTTGTACCGAATACGACACATACTCCAATTGGTACTTTAGTACAAGTAGATATGACTGGAAAAGATAGGGAAACGTTAACTATAGTGGAGGTAGCTACTGGTTGTAGAGAGGAGGTACTAATCGAACGATGTAAATAAGTAAGGATTCCTTACTGGATAAAGAATATCACCAATTAAAAATTGGAACGGTGGTTTCAAAGTTGAATGTAGAAGTAACTTTTGAATTTCTCCCATTTGTAGAGGATTCAAAAGTTATTCCTATTCTAAAAAATCACAACTCACCTGCATCCATCAATATCTTAGCCTTAAAAAGTGCAGCCAGCGTAATAGAATCCGTAATCTGTCCATCCATAGCCATTTGTAAGGCGGCCTCAAAAGGTAATTTTTTGACCACTAATTCTTCTGTATCTTCTGGTTCCGCCTCTTCTTGCGTAAGGTCTTTGGCGATATAGACAATGCCATATTCATCCGTAACAGAGTTGGAAGGATGTATTTCTAATAAGGTAGTCCAAGTCTTAGCGACCAAGCCTACTTCTTCTTTTAATTCTCTTTTGGCAGATTCTAATGGAGGCGTATGGAGGGGCGATCCTCCTTCTGGTATTTCCCAAGTGTACTGCTCCAATGTATATCGATATTGCCCGACCAGCCATGTATTATTGTCTTCATCTAATGGTAGAATGCCTACTGCCACATTCTTGAATTGGACTACACCATAAATTCCTTTCCCTCCAGCAGGATTCAATACTTGTCTATGAGAGACGGCAATCCAAGGATTTTTATAAACTTCTTCTTTAGATAAAGTAGTCCAAGGATTTTTTTCTTTTTTATTTTCCATACTTTATTCAGATGTTTTTCAAATAGTAGAAAGTCGATTATCCCCAAGAATTAGTATGATGAAAAAAGAAAGCCCACCGATCCGCCTCTTCTTCAATAATCTTTGCGGTAGGTTTCCCTGCGCCATGTCCAGCATCAATAGCTACTCTTATTAATACGGGCTGTTCGCCTGCTTGACATTTTTGTAATTGTGCGGCAAACTTGAAAGAATGGGCAGGCACGACTCGGTCATCATGGTCGCCTGTCATAATCATCGTAGCAGGGTAGGCCGTTCCGTCCTTCAATTGATGCAAAGGAGAATAGCCATATAGATTTTTAAAATGTGCTAAGGATGCTTCTGCATTTCCATATTCTGGTATCCATCCTTTGCCTACCGTAAATTTATGATACCGCAACATATCTAATACGCCTACTGCGGGAAAAGCTACTGCAAATAGATCGGGTCGTTGCGTCATACACGCACCCACTAAGAGCCCTCCGTTGGAACCTCCCGATATCGCTAGTTTATTACTAGAAGTATACTGCTCTTCAATCAAATAATCAGCTGCAGCTATAAAATCATCAAATACATTTTGCTTTTTGAAAAGCATTCCTCCCTCATGCCATGCCTCTCCATATTCTCCACCACCTCGTAAATTTGGTAAGGCGAAGATGCCTCCGTTTTCTAATAAGATAAGTCTAGACGCACTAAAAAATGGACTTAAGTTGACATTGAAACCGCCATATCCATATAAATAACATGGATTATTACCATTTCTTTCTAGCCCTTTTTTATGTACAATAAACATGGATACTTCGGTACCATCTTTACTTTTATAAAGTACCTGCTTTTCTTCATAATCTGCTGGATTAAATTGTAGCTCCGATTCATGAAATAGGGTAGAGGTGCCCGTTTTTAAATCATATTTAAAAATGGTATTAGGATATATAAAAGAAGTAAAGGCATAAAACAGCGTCTCCTCTTCTTCTTTACCACTAAAGCCACCAGCACTACCCACGCCTGGTAGTTTGATTTCTGTTAAGGCTGTACCATCATAGTTAAGGCGATAAATTCGAGTACTTGCCTTTTGTAAATAATTGGCAAAAAAGTAGCCACCACCAGTTTGAACAGATGCCAACAAATGTTCCCCTTCTGGTATAATCTCTATCCAATTTTCAGGCGAAGGATTGTCAATAGGAATTTTGACCAAACGATAGTTAGGCGCATCGATATTTGTTTTGACATAGAAGTAGCCATCCTTATGCAAAACCACATCGCTTTTGTGGGTATAGCCCTCAAATAATTGCTCATACGCTTTTGATGATCCATCTAATGCTCGGTAGTAAGTGGCATAGCCATCTGTGCCAGGAGCAGCATATACAATGTGGTATTTTTTATCTTCTGTGACGCCACCAAAATGATACATATTAGCTTGATCTCGATCTTCAAATACTAAGAGATCTGCTGATTGATCCGTACCTAATTGATGGTAATAAATGGAATGATATTGGTTATTTCCTTTCAAGGCTTCCCCCTCTGCTGGCGCAGGATAACGACTATAGAAAAAGCCATCTTGGTACCAACTTGCTCCTGAAAATTTTACCCATTTAAGTTCATCAGGTAAAGTTTTTTTAGTCGCAATTTCCATCACTTGAATTTCCTGCCAATCGGAGCCACCTACCGATTTGGTAAAAGCGACATAGCGATTGTCTTTAGAGAATCCAACTAAACTAATAGCGATCAATCCATCTGCTGATAAAGTATTGGGATTGATAAATTCCATCACTTCCCCATCGAGTCCTTTTTGATAATAAATGACGGGTTGGTTTTGTAAGCCATCGTTTTTATAAAAAAAGTAATAGTCTCCTGCTTTGAATGGGGAGGATAGTTTAGGGTAGTTGAATAGGGTTTCATATCGAGCAGCAATTTCCTTTCGATAAGGAATAGTCGCTAAATGTTTAGCGGTTACTTTATTCTGTGCTTTAACCCATGCTTTAGTGTCTGTTGCGTTATCGTCTTCTAGCCATCTGTAAGGGTCTGCTACTTGTATGCCGTGGTAGGTATCTACTTGTGGTTCTGTTTTTGTGATCGGGTATTTCATGTGTGTTATTTTGTCTGTGGACTTAAGTCTTGTTTGGATGTTGATTTACATTACTGAATATTTGTAGATTTAACTGTTGATGACTATGTCATTAACTTAATAAATTACGTCTACTAAGGATTTCTTTTTCGATGAAAAAAGAATATATATAAGAACAAGTATTATAGCTAAATAAACGTGTTCTTAAATGCTTTTTCTTTTTCCATTGCTGAAAAAGAAACAAAAAAGCTAGACCAAAAAAACTCGCTCCGCTCAAACAGTTTTTGGTCGGGCATCCCGCCCAATATTACTTGTTCCTAGATATGATCAAACATACTAATTTAGTTTTGTCCAGTAGTCTAAATTTTGATTATTTTTAAGTAGGTTAAATTTTTAAAGGTCGGTTTATTAAGTGTAGAATTTACCTAAATGCATTATTAAATTCTTCCAATAACATATCAATTTCCTCCCCTCTATATTTCCTAGAAAAATGAACGGGAATAGCATACTTCACATTGCATGCTTTCATAATTCTTGCCGACTCCGTTGAATAACTATGGAAGTTTAATTCAGCTAATTCTTTATCTTCTAATTTATAAAAAGATTCAATAAATACTTTGTTGCAGTCTTTAAATAGGCTAATAATTTTTTCATGATTCTCTCGATTGGCTGCATGATCCATAATTATCCCTAAGCTATCACCAATCTTAGTTTCTAATAGATGAAATAGTTCTTTTGCTTGATGTATTTTTCCTTCAATTTTGATCTCTGCTGATTCGTTATTTTTATCGTAGGCTGATTTTAATTCATTGATCCATTGTCCGCCTTTGAAATCACTTTTGGTAATATCTATTTTTACACGATCTTTTTCCTTAAATAAATAAGCGATAGAATTCGTTTTATGATCTAGAATAACAAAGCTAACATCAAATTTATCTGTACTATATATAAAGGTTTCATTTGTAGTTTCTAATTCAATAATTGTCCATTCTGGTGGCGTAAGTTCGGATATTACAATTTGACCATTCCCTTTTATTTCTCTGATTTCATAAGTTATAGAACCGTGCTCAATCAAATTCCATTGATACCCTAGAATTTTTGATTGCACTTGTTTCGTAATCCCTTCTGGTCCACAAATGATTATTCTTTTACCGA
>JALZWC010000758.1 GCA_023300255.1 Saprospiraceae bacterium
CCCATCCGCTTTGCGGTTCAGGAGCTTACACTCCTTCATCTTAGAGTAAAAAATGACTAGCTTAAAACGACCAATTTATTCTCACTTTTTGCCTAATATTTTTAAGAACACACAGAGACACAGAGTAAATTATAACTCTGTGTCCCTGTGTCTCCGTGTTCTTTTACTTGCCTCTATACCTCATTCCTAAGAAACACTAGAATCTTCCATTACTTTCCCTGTCTTATTCTTTCCTTTCCCTGTCTTCTCTTTTTTAGGCGAATTTCTAAAGTGTTCCTTTAGCTTTAGAAAAGGCATTTCCAAGTATTTGAAAGAGAGATGCGCTGCTAATATCGTTCCTGCGATCGCAGTTAGATTAATCAAAATAATTTGAAGGGCATTCGGTAATTCTCGCCCATAATCAAATTTCATAAACAAAAAGAGAACAGCATATACCACAATCATATGGTACATATAAATCCCGAAAGAGATATTCCCTAGATAGTTGAGTGCCTTATTTTTTATTTGAAATAGAGGATTCGGGTTAAAGCTAATATTCGCAACAAAGATTCCAAACAAAATCATACTCACAAAATGGTAAGCAGGCTCTGGAAGTAGTTTAAATAGATCTGTAGTAAAATGTGCTACAAACAATAGCGTCAATAGTAGTTGTCCTCCCCTATTGAATAATATGGCTTTATCTAATTTTAAATAGTTAGCAATCGCAACCAATCCACCAAAAGAAAAATAAAAGAATAAACTATAATAGTCTCTAAAATAAGTAATAGGTGAATAATAAAAAATGAGATAAAATACTATAGTAAAAATTCCTAAAAAGGATAGAAACCGCTTTTTAGGCAGCAGAAAAGCTATTGGTGCTATGAACAGATAAAACTGTTCTTCTATACCTATAGACCATAGAATATCTAAAATGCCACCAGGTTCATAATTAATATGAAAAACATTAGGAAGGAAAAAGATACAAAGTAACAACCCTTCTCCAATATTATAATCGGGTTCGTAAGGAACATCTAATAAAGGAAATACAACGTGGTAGATAGTAAACCCAAGTATAACCACTAAATAATATACAGGGTATATTCTTAAAATTCTACGAATGTAGAAATCTTTGATACTAATAGTGCCCGTACGATCTTTTTCAACAAATAAGGATTTGATGATTAAAAAACCACTTAAAGTAAAAAATACCAGAACAGCTTCTGTTCCTCTATGAAAAATAGGTAAGCCGTTATAAAACGGCAAATCCATGTTTTTACACAAAGTAGGAATATGGAATAGTAGTACTAGAAAGGCTAAGAAAAATCTCAACGGATCTAGATTAAATAACTTCTTTGACATTACGTGTAGTTGTTATTTGAGAAGAGATATTAGCTTAGTGCCCTCATTCTGACAAACATTATTTGGTACTATTATACATGGCAATAACATGCCAAAATAGTCCCAATAGCAATCAGAATAAGAGAAAAACCTAAAATGACTATTAATAGAAATTTAAGTAACTCTTTCTTCTTTAGCAAAAGAAATTATCTATTTTTTGTATTGATAAAAGTCACTAAATATCTGATAATGATGCGCTCTCCTACGTACAAACAGGATTAATTAAAATTTGAACTGTGAAGTGGTATTAATAAGATAGGATTAGAAAATACGGAGATTTATATGACTGCAAATATATGCCTTTCAACATTTCGACACAAAGATTAAATTTCAACATTTAATTTTTATAAATATACTGCCTGTCACAATTCTATTTATATCTAACATAAAATAAGTAAATTAAGTAAGGCACATATTTAGTGTCTTAGCTCTGAGAAATAGTAATTTGGAACACCTAGTGCATTTTCTACCGACTTCTAGGTTAATTTTGTAATACTCTTATAAATTCTTTGCCAATGATTAGACATAAGAGCGTTGCGCCTGAATATACTATTCGTAAGTCATTGATTACTAACTACTTCTTTTTTTTTAATTCCCTAGATAAAATTTCAAGAGTACCGCATAGTTTCGTCCTAGAAATCAAGTACTTAATAGTTATTACAATATACATTCTTAATCAATTTCTTAGTATTTGATCTCGGCATAAAAATTGATTTTATATATTTTATTATCATTTAAAACTCATTAATTGCTTCCTACTCTAAAATCTCCACAAACATTGAGATATCTATTACTTTTTATAGCATTACTGCCATGCAGTATGATTTTAGCCCAACATTTAGATTACGACATAGTGGTGATTCCTGAAGGGCAGCCTCCTAGAGTTTTTGAAGATTGTTTGGTACAATTGGCTTGGCTAAATAGTCCTGCAAATACCATTTTTAAGCATCACAAAATGATCGCAGGTAAAGAATTCGAAAAAACTAAAAAGGAATGGTTAGAAGATGTTGTCTTTACATTTAATGTAAATGAAAGTCATCTTAATCGACCAAGTGCGCAAGACAGTGTTTTAGTCAATAACACTTTTTTTCCTCGATATAACTTAGGAGCTACCTTTAATTTGGGCAAACTCCTCAATAGAAAGCATGACATAGCTATTTCTCAACAGGAAATGAAAATTGCAGAACTAGAAGAAAACCAACAAAAATTAGAAGTACGGGCACTTACACTCCAACGATATGAACAGCATTTATTAACGCTTGAATTAGAAAAAATAAAAATACAAGCAGAAACAGATGCAGAAGAAATGTATTTGATCGCTTCTGAACGTTTTAAAACTGATAGAATCAGTTTTCAAGAATACAATACGTCCTCTAATCAATATTTTACGTCTAAATCTGCCCGATTACAAGCCAATTCTGACGTACAACAATCTATTTTCGCTTTAGAAGAATTGATTGGCGTTCCTTGGGAAAAAGTGGAACCTAAACGAGAGCAAATGGAACGACGGAATAAGAAAAGAAATTAAAGAGACCGCTATTCGAGACCGCTGCGCTGTCAGATCGCCTGCGGCTGTCAGAGCAGAGACCGCCTACGGCTGTCAGACTTATGACTTTGACCACTAAATTTTGACAGCGGTCTGTAGATTACTAAGGCAAAAAGTGAGAATAAATTGGTCGTTTTAAGCTAGTCATTTTTTACTCTAAGATGAAGGAGTGTAAGCTCCTGAACCGCAAAGCGGATGG
>JALZWC010000759.1 GCA_023300255.1 Saprospiraceae bacterium
CGTAACACAATTCTCTGAGTTGTGCCACATTCTACCGCTTTTATATCTGACGATCTAAAGAACTTTCAACGATTGATTGTCAGCAAATTATAACCTGCTACTTTATACCTACTACCTTATACTTATTACTTATCCAATTTAATTTCGATCATTTCGCTCTCGTTCGTATCAGACGATAAGGTAATTACTTTTTTCTCCCCATTATAAATGTAGGAAATCTTTGTAGTATTTGGAGGGTTTGTTCCTACATTCTCTGCATGTATCAATAAGTAATTTACTTGATTAGGTCTTAAACGCAACTGAATTTTAAGTGGTTTTCTTTTTAAAGCATATTCATTTAGTATCCAGTGTTCATTAAAATTAATAGATACTTTATCACCATCATCTAATAGGTGATCGGATATTTCGAGTAGCATCAACGGATCATTTAATTTCATTGGAGGCTGTCGGACCACGACTTGTCTGCCTCGTACAGTGCTTGGTAACTGTCCTCCAGGAAGGGTTTCGGCAGTTACTACTTTTACTTGTTTTTTAGGATAAACTACTTTGAAGAAATGAGGCTCTTCTGTTTGGCGAATGGCAGACTCATTAGCTGATTCAATATAATCATTCATATCTGCTACTAATCCAGAGCCATATCGATTAATCTTAGAAACTAATTCGACATTATAATAATAGTATGTTTTTCCATATTGAATATAGTCTTTAGAAAAACTACCTGACTCAGTACACTTATTCGTACTGACTAGAAATGCATCTGCCTTGGTGAATAGTTGCTTAGAAGAAGGCGTATTATCTAAAGTGTTTTTTGCAAGATTTAAATTAGATTCTAAATGTTTGGCTAGATTAGGGAGGTTCGCTTCTTTATCTTTTCGTAAAGACTGTAAAATAGCTTTTATGTTTTCATGAATTGCGCCGATCACTTGTACATCACCATCATTATTGATTTTTAACGCCTTGTGCCCATCTTTCAATTTTAGCTTTAACTCTTCTTTTACCGTATTGAAGTTATCGTATAAAACAACACATTCTTCTAGTTTTTTATAGATTTTATCTAGATTTTTCCGCTTCTTTAAATCATCTCCTTCTGTTAGATGCCCTAATTCGAATCGAATAGCATTAACTCTTGTGATAATAGATTTTAATTGCTCTAATTCCTTGTTTAAAGCAGTAGCTAAATCTGGTGGAAGATGTTTACTTTCTGTAAGCGTAATATCATACCAAGCATAAGGAGATACATCATAAAACCATTTCTCTTCATCTAAAAAAATATTTCTAGGTAAATCCGCATTACTATAGAAATTAAATTGCGTACTTTCTAGATCTACATATTTATTGATCTTTTGGTTAAAATTTTCTAAGAGCCTATGCACAATAAGCAGTCCATGAACACTTTCATTTGTGAAATAAACATAATTGTTTAGGGAAGCTGCTTGTTGTTTCTTTGAGGCTTGTGCATCCACTTCAACAGCGAATACAAACAGAAAGAGGAGTAGGAAATATCGCATGGATTGATTGTAGTTGATTAAATTCGATTTTAAAACCATACAGGCTATAGAATAGAGAAGCGAGAGTAGACCAGTCCGACTGCCGTCAGGCGGGCGAGGAATAGAGATGTATTTCGTTTAAACCTGCCTACCAAGGCACGCAGGTTTAACCAAAATACATCTCTGATCTTGCTCCTCTTATGCTTTATTCTATTTTTTGTATGATTTCAAACTTCAGCGTACCAATTAGTACAACGGCAAGTTATAACATTAAGTTATGAAGGTTTTGTTAAAATCTATTTAGAAAGCTTATATAAATGATAAATTTGTGTAAGAGGGCAACTTTTGTTATTCTTGTTAGGTGATTAAGAGGGGCGGGTTGATTAAATGGGTAAATTTAAAAACTAGATTTTTCGATAGTTTTGACAAATTTATCTTAACTAGTCGACAATTTTAAGCCCTGAAGGGGCGACATAATAATCAAGTACTAGTATGTGATTGAAAATTTAATTTTTGGTAAAATTGAAGACTCTGGGCGAGATTAGGGGTAGGCGTTTGTAGGATTCTTTCCTTCTTATTTGCGGCTTATTGCCATTTGGACGATTTGTTGGGATGTGAAGATTTTGTATTGAATGTGGAGATGTAGCACATTATTTAGTGCGCTACATCTCCTCGTTCAAAATTATTTTGATCTGCCTAATATCAAGGAATTAATTCCCCATTTCCGAAAGGAATTTAATTCTCATTAATTGTATTTCTTCAAAGGTAACGTCATCCTCTTTTAATTCCTTAAAAGCGTCTTCTATAGAGTCGGATTCTGCTTCCATGAAATACTCATAGATATCGTCTCTAGAATATTCATCAACGTTATCTTCTATATAATAATCTAAATTTAGCTTAGTTCCAGAACTTACAATGGCATCCAACTCTTGTAATAGTTCTTCCATTGAAATATGACTAGATTCCGCAATATCATTTAAAGGAATCTTTCGATCAATCCCTTGGATGATAGTTACTTTAACTTTAGACTTATTAGCGACTTGTTTGACGATGAATTCTGTTGGTCGATCAATATCATTTTCTTCAACGTACTCTTTAATTAAGTCTACGAAAGGCTTTGCATAACGCATTGCTTTTCCTTTACTAATTCCACTAACATTATTCATATCCGCTAAAGAAATTGGATATTGTGTGGCCATATCTTCTATCGAAGGATCTTGGAAGATAATGAAAGGAGGAACTTTTAATCTCTTAGCTTCTGAGCGGCGTAAGTTTTTTAGTAATTTTACTAATACCTCATCCAATACACCAGATTTGTTAGAAGAACCTTCATAATCAACTATGACTGTCGCATAATTATGATTGATAGGAACTTGAACAGGGAATGGTGATTTGATAAATGCTTCTCCCTTTTTGGTAGATTTTAAAATACCATAATTTTCAATTTCTTTATCTAGCAAACCATTTAATATAGCATGTCGATAAATGGTATTCCAGAACGTTTCATCCTTTTCTTTTCCAACGCCGAATAATGGCTTTTCATTAAATTTAAAATCTTTCATTTCTTTAGTTTCTTTACCAGTAGCAAAGTGGACTAAAGTTTTGATTTTATAATTTTCCTTTAAAGCAAGCACAATTTCTAGTGCTTCTTTCATTTCTTTTTGGACTTCTAATCTTTCTTTTGGATGTCTACAACTATCGCATTTCTTTCCACAGCGATCATCGTTATATTGTTCTCCAAAATAATGCAATAAAAATCGACGGCGACAAGAGGTCGTTTCTGCATAAGCCGTGATTTCATGCATTAACTGTGCACTTAATTCTCGTTCTGCAACTGGTTTATCTCTAAGGAATTTTTCTAATCGAAGAATATCTGAGTACGCATAATAAGTAATACAATCTCCTTGTAAACCATCTCTACCTGCACGTCCTGTTTCTTGATAATAATTTTCTATACTTTTTGGAATATCATAGTGGATGACAAATCGAACATCTGGCTTGTCTATTCCCATACCAAAGGCAATAGTCGCTACAATGACATCAATGTCCTCCATCAAGAAGTTATCTTGTGTTTTGGATCTTGTCTTAGCATCTAAGCCCGCATGATATGGAGCAGCCTTAATATCATTTACCTTTAGAACAGTTGCGATTTCTTCCGTAGACTTTCGAGACTGTACGTAGATAATTCCTGACTTACCTGGTTGCGTTTTGATATATTGAATAATACTTTTAAAAGTAGCTTCTTTCTTGGTACTCTTAGGTCGCACTTCGTAATAAAGATTATCTCGATTAAAAGAAGAAACAAATTGATTTTCGTTCTTCATATTGAGATTCTTCACAATATCGGATTGTACCTTTGGGGTAGCCGTTGCTGTTAGAGCAATGACAGGCGTCTCCTTGCTAATCTCATCAATCATGATACGAATACGCCGATATTCAGGACGGAAGTCATGGCCCCATTCAGAAATACAATGTGCTTCATCTACTGCAACAAAAGAGATATTTACTGCTCTAAAAAATTCTATATTCTCAGGTTTAGTCAAGGTTTCAGGTGCTACAAAAAGAAGTTTTGTTTTACCTGCTGTAATATCACTTTTTACCTGTTTGATTTGCGTACGGGAGAGAGAAGAATTGAGCACATGTGCAATGTCATCACTTTGACTATGACCTCTTATAGAGTCAACTTGATTTTTCATCAAGGCGATTAATGGAGAGATGACAATAGCTGTGCCTTCCATTAACATAGCTGGCAGTTGGTAGCAAAGAGATTTACCACCACCAGTAGGCATAATGACAAAAGTATCTTTTCCACCCATGATACTTTCTATGATTGCTTCTTGATTGCCTTTAAAGCCATCGAAGCCAAATACTTGTTGTAAGGATTCTTTCAGATTAATTTTCGTTTCTACCATTTCTTCATTTTCAATATTTGAGAATTAACCTTATAGGATCGACCTTTGTTGTTCCTATCGTGACAGCATAAAATAATTTTCACCTTGTCACTTAATGATATAATTCTCTTTTTTTCTTCTCGTGAAAACATATCTTTTAACAAAACAGCGTTTATTCTGAGAAAGACCATATGAAGGCTTACTGGTTTAGTAACCGAGGCCTCGTATATAAATTACTCGAAATAATCTATTTTTTAAAAGGGATTAATTAAAGTACTGAATAATCAGTAAGGATTGTTTTCAAAATATTTTGGGTAAGCATTTAGGCAAAGAGTAAGAATAAATTAGCCATTTTAACCTGCCCTTTTTCCCTCTAAGAAGTCCTGAAAAAAGAACCGTAGCCC
>JALZWC010000760.1 GCA_023300255.1 Saprospiraceae bacterium
AATTCTTTGATTAGTAGCATTTTAAACCTACCAAATAAATTTGGTGGTTACGAAAAACGCATTAACGGTCAGCCTGTGGAAGTGATCGGACCAATTGGGCTGGGAATAGCCCCAACTTTGTTTTACACTCAATTAAATACAGATTTTTGCCTGCTCCTTTTGAATTTATTCATCTCGCAAAAACTGAGAAGGATCACTCTGTATAGCGGTATAAATATGCTTACTCAAGCTAAGCACCACCATTAGAAAAATACTTCCAATCGTAAACACAAAAGGTAAAACACCGACAAAAACAGTTGGTGCAAACTCCATTTTCATAGACAACATCGCATAATGACCAATCGGTAAAGCTATAATTAAAGCAACGAATAGCGGGATAAAGAAATCTCTTTGTATTAATTTTACAATTTGTAATTTACTGGCACCAAGTACTTTCCGAATACTAATTTCTTTCATCTTTCGATTTAACAAGAGCATCGCTAAACCAAATAAACCAATCGTACAAATCAATAAGGTCATTAGAGCCGCACCGTATAAAATGGATGCCCCTTGATCAAAAATACGAAAGTATAAGAAGAAAGCATTATCTTGAAAAAAGTAAGTATAAGGAATGTTGGGATAAAATTTTGACCAGTTCGTATTGATTGATTTTATCGTACTAACTGCCATCCCTGGTTGGGTACGAATGCTCAAGTAATTGAAGTTTTCGCTTAAGCCCATTTTAAAAACTAAAGGTTGGACTTTTTTCATAAAATCATTCTGATGAACGTCTTTGACTGCTCCAATTATTTGATACCTTAGGTCTGCAATTTTTATGGATTGTCCACTAGCTTGTTCCCAATCCATCATTCTAAGAAAGGATTCATTGACCATGACAGAGGTCGTTTTATCTGTTTCTTTTTGGGCATCAAAAAAACGACCTTCGAGTAAAGGGACTTCTAATAAAGACAAATAATTAGCCGCAACCGTTATCCCTTGCACTTCATACTCTTTGCCAGCATGTTGCGCTTTTAAAGTTTCTGTACCTCTACCCAAAGCATGTTGACTGCCTGTTACTTCTAGGATGTCTTTATTAGCTTGCAAATCATTTTTAAAAGCAAGAAAATCTTCGCTATTTTCTAATTGGATCACGCCAACACTATTCTGGTTATAGCCCCAATCTTTATTTCGAATTTCATGATTCAAAGCTAAGCCACTATAAGTAGCATAAATGGTTAATACAGATAGGAATAATTGTGCCCCAATCAAGAATTTTTGAAAACCACTTTTACCTCCCAACCGAAACTCTTTTTTTAAGATAGCTACAGGTTGCTGTTTAGAAATATAAAAGGCAGGATAACCAGCACTCAATAGGACAATAAATACTAGTAGCATTAAAGAAAATAACCAAATAGTAGGGTTAGAAAGATAGCTGAGTTGCAATAATTCATGCCCTACCATATTATTAAACCAAGGCAAAAATAATTGAAATGCCAAGAGAATTCCTACACCAAATGCTACAAAACAAATAATGAAATGTTCTAATATAAATTGGGTAATAATTTGTTGCCGAGATCCTCCCATTACTTTTCGAACACTTATTTCTTTTAGTCTAGTTGAAGCAGAAGCTAAGGCAATATTCAAATAATTAAAGCATGCCATTAATAATAAAAAGAAACCTATAGTACTGACCAAAATGATTCCTTCTCTCATAAAATCATTAAAAGGCGCATTGCGGACCATGGTACTACTTACCATGATAGATGTAAAAGATTGAAAATAGATCCCAGTCATATTCCATTGATCATTCGCTTTATTGATGATGTCTAAATAACTCGTCTCCATTTCTTTAATACTAGCTAAAGCTGCTTCCTCTTTCACTTGGATAAAGATGGGATTTGCTAAATTTGTCCAATTCCTATCTTCCTTTCCAAATATTTTAAGTCGCTGATAAGGAATCAGAATATCATTATAATAACTAGCCTTAGTAGGCATTTTTTCTAAAACAGCTTTAACTACAAAATTTGTCACCAACTCCTTCCCTTCTTCATTAAATCGAATGGTAATTGTTTCACCGATAGGATTTTTCTCCCCAAAATATTTTTCAGAAACGGGTGCAGATAACACGATACCTTCTTCTATAAAAGTAGTAGGGTCGCCCCACTTAACTGGAAAATCAAATAAATCAAAGTAGCCCTCATCAACAAAAGCAATACTTTGATGAAACACTTTATCTCCTCGTTTAACAATACCATGTCTACTATTAACTCTTACCATGGACTCCACTTGTGGAAAATCACGTTCTAATGCAACACCTAATTCTTGTGGTATATCACTCCATAGTTCGACATCCCCATTGGTATCCATTTCTCTTTGAACTACATAAATTTCATCCCGTTTGCTATGGAAATCATCTGCATTATAGACATAGTTGTGTAACTCATAAACGAGCATACAATTGATACTACAGGTACCTGCAGTGTTGGAGTAAAAAAACCATTAATAATATTATTTGTTTATATGTTTATATGATGGAACTACC
>JALZWC010000761.1 GCA_023300255.1 Saprospiraceae bacterium
CCATCTAGTCCTGTTCGATTTATAGAAATATATAATACTACAAATTCCACAATAGACTTAACAGGCTATAAAATAGCAGGAGATGTCAACTATACAATACCTGCAGGTAATACCATTGCTCCATTTGAATTTGCGGTAATTGCTGCAAATGCTAGTGAATTGCTATCTGCCTATAATATTGGTCAGAATGTAAAAGTCTTTGGAGATTGGTCAGGCACATTGGCTTTAGATGCTGGAAATATTCAATTGTTAAATGCAAACTCAGACATTGTTGATGAACTCCAATATGAGGGTTGGGGCGTATGGCCTAGCACTGATGGTAATAATGGAAAATCAATTCAAAAAATTAATCCTACTTTATCTTCTAACTATGGTGGTGCTTGGGATAAAGGCACTCCAACACCAGGGACAAGTAATCAATCGGTTTTTGTATTAATTCCAAACATAATACCGATAGTGAATCAAATTAGCCATGAACCTAAACAACCAAAAGCTAATGAAGAAGTGTTGATTACTGTTAACATAACTAATTCCATTGCGACCACGAACTTAGTACTGGAATATCAATTAGTAGATCCAGGTAGTTATATAGGGCGGAACGATGCTGCATACAATAATGATTGGACCCCTTTAACTATGAACGACGTAGGAACAGGTGGAGACGTCCTTGCTAATGATGGTATTTTTAGTGTAAAAATACCATCGAATTTACAAACAAACAGGAGACTAGTTCGATACAGAATAAATATTAATAACAACAATAATTACAACAGATTATTTCCAGACCAATCTTTTGAAGAAGCTAATTTTTGTTATTTTGTTTATGACAAGCATAGCTTAGTCAATGGATATGATATCAATGAATTAGAGGAACTACAAACGTTTTTTTTTATTTCAAAAGGAATTGATAACCTTCGTGTTAATTATTCAGGTACAGTTGTAGTAGATGCCGTAGTTTATGATCATGTAGGATTTAGAAAATTAAATTACTATACCAATCCTAGGCGTAATTATCGAGCCGATTTTAATGATGGCAGGCCTGTCGCTGTAGAAAATGATTATGGTAATGTATATAAACAAAAAAGAGATCGTCTGAACTTGTCAGGAACAGATATGTGTGACAAGAGTAGTCATGGTTTAACAGAATCCTTGATTTTAAAAATGTTTGAATTAACTGGTTCGGCAGCATCTTATGCGGATTATACCCATTTGCGGTTTATTGATGATAGCGATCCCAATACCGATTTTCAAGGGATACACGTCATCAGAGATTATGTACGTAATAACAAAGATGTGAATGGTGATTTTTTGAAATTACGAGACATGCCAGATGGGAATTTTTATGGCTATAAAAATCCTTACGGAGTTTTATATGAAGGCGAATTGGCACCTTATGGACATTTTAACACAGCATACAATGAATGGAGTACTGGATGGGATGATTTTTCCGATGGTTGTTCTCGCTGCCCTGTAACTGATCCGCCCTTATCTTTTTTAGAAGAAAAATTAGATTTAGATAATCACTATGGATTTATGGTCGCCCAAGAGTACATTGCTAATAATGAAACTAACTATGGAGGACAACATAATTATTATGAATATTATAATCCTATAAAACAAAAGTGGTTGGTAATTCCTGATGATTTTAATGCGGCATTTGGTACCCCAAGAGACGAGGATGGTTTTGCCCTTCGAAGTGAATTCGATCCTACTGAAGATGTCAGAGGACCTTTTAAGCAATCGATTAATAATTATGAATCCTTGCGAGTAGAATTTGAAAATCAAATAAGATCAGGTCTAGATTTATTATTGAATGAAGAGCAGAGTGCTATGCTTGTTGATAATGAGGTGAAGAAAATTTATAATGTAGGTAACAGTTTCAATTGGACCGATGTAGATAAATCAAAATGGAATCAAAACTATGAAACCTATGAAGAAGTCATTCAAGATTACAAAGATTTTTTCATTCAAAGAGCAACTCATTTAAAGGCAACATATGGTAGTAGTAAAGCACCTAACAAGCCTTCTGTTTCTTATACAGGACCAGCTAATTTTTCAACTAATCAATTAAGTTTTACCGCTTCTGATTTTATAGATCCACAGGGCAATAATACTTTTGCTTCTTTGGAATGGAGGGTAGGAGAGTGGTCAGATCCTAACAATCCTGTTTATGAATATTTACAGGAAGACATTTATGAAATAACACCCGTTTGGCATAGTGGAGACCTTACTGATTTTTCGAATAACTATACTATTCAGAATGCAAACTTAATAAATGGACGAACCTACCGAGTACGGGTAAGATATAAAGACAATACAGGTAGGAAAAGTGATTGGAGTGATCCTTTCGAATTTATTCCGGCATTTGCAGATCAAGATAATGATGGTATTAGCGATACAGATGATTCTTGTCCAACACTTAATAACACATTATTTGGTCAAGTATGTGACGATGGAAATGAAAATACGATACTCGATGTATATGATGGCAATAGTTGTACGTGTATCGGTATTATTTCTGATGGAACCTTTTGTACTAGAATAAAGGAGAGCACAGACGATGCGGAAGAGTACATTACAAATGGGAGTATGACGCTTACTAGTGGAGATTTAGATATGGCTACGGATAACGGCGTCTCTTTTAT
>JALZWC010000762.1 GCA_023300255.1 Saprospiraceae bacterium
AATTCTCCTAAATTTAAAGCTTTATGAGGATCACCACCATCTTTTACTTTCACTAAGAAAGTACCGATAATAGAAGTAACAATGCCCGTAGCTGCTAATACCAATGGTAACAATACTGCATTCAAACCATCAAAATCATTGGTTCCTTCGAAACCAACAGATCCCATAAATGCCGCACCCAATACCATTGTACCTATAATAGAACCTACATAAGATTCAAATAAATCGGCACCCATACCAGCAACATCTCCTACGTTATCTCCTACATTATCCGCAATAGTAGCCGGATTTAAAGGATGATCTTCAGGAATACCTGCTTCCACTTTACCTACCAAATCTGCTCCTACATCGGCAGCCTTCGTATAGATACCTCCACCTACACGAGCAAATAAGGCAATAGAAGAAGCACCGAAAGAAAACCCTGTTAAAACAGTAATCAATCTTCTTACATTTTCTACGGTGTCAATTCCAAACATTCCTTTATAGACAATGAATAAAGTACCCAAGCCTAAAACACCTAATCCAACAACACCTAATCCCATTACGGCACCTCCACCGAAGGCAACTTCTAAGGCTTTGCCTAAACTAGTTCGTGCAGCATTAGTGGTACGTACATTTGCTTTGGTAGCCACTCGCATACCAAGAAAACCTGCTAAAGCAGAACAAATAGCCCCTAATATAAAAGAAAGCGCTACAAACGGAGAAGAGTTCGCTCCAGCAGTGAATGCTAGAATAGCGGCAACGACCACTACAAAGACAGCTAATACCCTATATTCTGCTCTCAAGAATGCCATTGCCCCATCTGCAATGTTTTTGGCAATAAATGCCATTTTTTCAGAACCTACTTCTTGCTTAGATACCCAAGCGGATTTCCAGAAGGTATACAATAGTGCGACAATACCCATAACTGGAATCGCATAAGTAATAGTTTGACCCATAATCTTTTCGTTTTGTTTTGAAGATTTTTAGCTACTAGAAGTCCAAATTTTAAGGAAATCAGTTAGCCGTTTTTCGTTTTAGGACGCTTCTTTACAAGAATGGCCTGTTCAAAGGATTATTTCTTTTTTCCTTTTATGGAAGTTGATTAAAATGAATTGATGTATCATTTGTAAGTCATTGATTAGTAGTTACTTCTATTTTTCGATCCCAGTAGCTAAGATTATAAAAATAAAAGAACCTGCTTGACTGGCGAAACAGGCTTTATATCTGGAAATCAATCACTTACAACTAATTGTATAATATATCTTTAATCAACCTCATGAAAAGAAAACTTAAACATGCACTCTAAAAAGCTAATCCTGATTAATTATATTTATTTTAATATAAAGTTAATGTATGAAATATAAATAGTAAAATAAGACGAATTTAAAAATTAATTACTGTTTTCTATACGTTTATAGTATTTTTTATAAAAATTGCTTTGTAAGCAGATTTACTATTTCGAATAGTAACTGCAAATTATCCCTATAATTGCAGTGTCTTGTGCTTGTGAAAATTAGAAATCAATAACTTAAAATGGATTACTTAGCGGAAGCATTAATTACAAATATGAATACCTGGCCGCCAGAGTGTTTATGGATTGTTATGTTGTGCAGTTGTTTTGTAGCAATTCTTTGCTTTAATCGTTTTTATGGTCCAGGTGGCTTATATGCGTATATTGCCGTAGCTATTGTGATTGCTAATATTCAAGTATTAAAGGCCGTACAATTTAGTTTGTATCCGGAACCAGTCGCATTAGGCACTATTTTATTTTCTTCCTCCTATTTGGCTACAGACATTCTTGGAGAGCATTACGGGGTGCAAGCAGCTAAGCGAGGGGTATTTATGGGTTTATTTGCTCATTTGTTCTTTTCTTTTATGATGCTTTTGACGCTTGGTTTTTCTCCTTTAACAGCAGCGCAAGCAGGAGAGAATATGGCGTGGGCACTTCCTTTTCATGGCCATATAGCTGCTTTGTTTACTTTACAATTTTCTTTATTCTTTGCGGGTATGTTAGCGTACATTATGAGCCAGTTTTATGATGTCTGGTTTTATAGCTGGCTCAAAAAGAGAACTGGAGAAAAGCGCCTTTGGCTAAGAAATAATCTATCAACCATGGTATCTGCTTTAATAGACAATACTGTTTTTTCTGTTTTGGCTTGGATTGTTCTAAGTTCTAATCCACTACCGTTTATGACGGTGCTAGGTACTTATATTTTAGGAACTTATTGGCTACGTTTAATAATCGCTGTTTTAGACACACCTATTATCTATTTAGCGAAGAAATGGAAGTATGTAGAATTAAGAAATAACTAATCTGTCGGGCCGTGAGAAAGGATAGAGAAATGAGGAGTATTTACGTCAATATTCCTCCTTTCCCATTTTTCATTCATCATTTTAATCCTATCTTTACAGCTGTTAAAAACTAGAACAAAAATACATGGTTGAATATCCAGGATTTAAATTTGATATAGTAAAAAAAGATACCGAGACAGACGCAAGATTAGGTTATCTAACAACGCCTCACGGAAGTTTTGAAACACCTAATTTCATTTTTTGTGCAACGAGAGCGGCGATAAAAGGAGCAGGTCCAGAAGATTTGAAGGAAGTCAAAACGGATATCATTCTATCCAATACCTATCATTTATTATTACGCCCTGGTCCAGACTTAATCGAAAAGATGGGCGGCTTGCACAAATTCATGAATTGGGATGGACCTATGTTGACGGATAGTGGTGGTTTCCAGATTTTTAGTTTAGGACATGGATCTGTGGCCGAAGAAATAAAAGGCAAAAACAAAACCAACGTCGTCAAGACACTTAGAAAGATAACTGAGAAAGGAGCTACGTTCAAATCATATATAGATGGTAGAATGCATACGCTTACACCAGAATCCTCTATTGACGTGCAGCGAAAATTAGGAGCGGATATTATTTTAGTATTAGACGAATGTACCCCTTTTCATGTAGATAAAAGATACACCGAGCGATCCATGGAATTGAGCCATCGCTGGGCAAATAGAAGCTTAGAAGAATTCAAAAGAGGACATAACGGTAAGCAATCCTTATACGGAATTGTACAAGGTGGCGTCTACGAAGATTTGAGATTACGAGCGTCCGAATTTATTTCTTCCCGTCCATTTTTTGGTCATGCCATTGGCGGTTCCCTTGGAGCTAATAAAGAACAAATGTATGAAGTAGTAGATTTTGCAATGGCAGGATTAAGTAAGGATCGACCTATTCATTTACTAGGCATTGGAGGAATAGATGATATTTGGGAAAACGTAGCAAAAGGAATCGATACTTTCGATTGTGTTTCCCCTACTAGATTAGCACGACACGGTTGGGCATTACATCGGACAAGAGCAAAATTTAAACTCAACATTCACAACGCAAGCAACAGAGAAGATGAAAGTCCATTAGAAGCAGAATGTGATTGTTCCACTTGTCAAAATTACACCAGAGCCTATATCCATTATTTAATTAAAGCAAAAGAAATCCAAGGAATGCATTTGATCGTGATCCACAATATGCGCTTTATGATGCGCTTATTAGAGACCATCCGAACAGCCATCAGAGAAGGCCGTTTCCTAGAAACAAAAAAAGCTTGGCTACAAGAAAGTAAAGACCAAGAAAATAAAGAATCATAACAATTTAAAAGGAGCAATATTCCATCTCCCCAAAAATCAGCAGCCCTACAAAAGCAAGCAAGACTACTAGTCCA
>JALZWC010000763.1 GCA_023300255.1 Saprospiraceae bacterium
CATAGGTGTTATTCTCTATGTGACCTATGTATCTATGTGGTTAAAAAAAATATATTATGTCCTCAGGTGGTTCAAATATTAAACGAGTAGAATTTATTATTTTGAATTGCCTTATGCTTTTGCCTGATCCTCCGCATCCCATTCCGCTCTAAAACGAATTAGTTCTCCATCTATCCAAGATTGCGTTTGCTCTAATAATGCTTTAGAATCCGTACCAGTAATAGGGGTACCGAAACTAACTTTTGTTTGCATTCTTTTACTGAAGGTCGCTATAACATGTCCCACAAAACTATACTTACTAGTCCAATAAAAAGAAGTGTCTTTATAATCAACTGCCATGGGCATAATAGAAATGCCTTTTTCTGCAGCGATTCTAAAACTTCCTTCTCGAAATAACTTTGTGGTTGGTAAACCATTCGTCCCTCCTTCTGCATACACAACAACAGAAATGCCATCTTCAATAGATTTAGCAATGGCATCTCTTGTAGCTGCTCGGCTTGATTTGTTTTCCCGTTTCACATAGACAACCCCAGTTAATTTAATCCCATATCCCATGATCGGCCAGCTAGCTACTTCATTCATTACTACAGGTATAAAGGCCGCTTCTGGACATTCTAAAACTGGATCAAAGTAAGTTCTGTGATTACTAACAAATAAATAAGTGCCTTCAGGGACCGTTCCCGTTACTTCTCTTTGGACACCATTTAATTTTATCATTCCTCGCCCTAGCTTTTGCCGATGTGCTATTGCTCCTTTTAAATCAAAGCCAAGCATACCTCGAATAATGATGAATAGAATATAAAATGTAGTATAAAGAGCGGTAAGGACAAAAAAGAAAGTTCCTTTTATTTTGGACATAGCTTACTAGAATACTGATGTTAATTAGATACCTATTTGAAAAGACACAAATCTAGTGAATTTAATAGAGTTTATTAAAAAAATATCATTTAGCAACTAGTAAAGAATGACTTCTAACGAATTAGAGAATTCTTTTCTCTTTATGCTATAATGGGCGCTCTATTTAATTCCTACTTCCTAAAATGAGCTGTTAACAGATGGAAAATTAAGTATAAAACAGGGTGTGTATTGCTAGAATCCGACATAAAACAGGGAAATTTCAATAAATAATGACTTTTATTTTAATATAGTAGATAACAAATCAATAAAATTTATTTTTTATTATAAATTTAATAGATTGATTGTCAATTGATTATGTTATTTGTTTTTGATTTGGTACTATTTTTTTACTCAACAAATCCTGTTTTTTGTTCTTGTTTCAACTTTAATATACCTGCATCTTTGTAGTGTAAGAATTACAAACGAGTAATTAAGAAAAACAAAGTAGCATATTGGAGAATATGCTTTTAATAAAATGATTTAAAGAACTCTTTTTTCATGAGAATTATAATATTTGGTTAAAAATTTTTTAAGTGCCGGAGTTACCCAAATTGAAAAACAGGATTTAATAGTCCTGAAAACCGATTAACTAAAAAACGTCTTTGTAACTCCGCCACTCTTTTGACATTCATTGGTACAGGGAATTAATCTAGTAAGTACCATATCCATATAAGAGCAAACTCAAAGTGTTTTTTCTCTGATAAATTCAGTGTTCAAAGAAAAAGGAAAGTCATAAGCGACCAAAGGAAGCGTTGATTTTTATTTTTCTTTGATTGTCTTCACTGAATTTTCAGAGAGCCAT
Source organism: Saprospiraceae bacterium (assembly GCA_023300255.1). Classification (GTDB taxonomy): domain Bacteria; phylum Bacteroidota; class Bacteroidia; order Chitinophagales; family Saprospiraceae; genus JAFMDF01. The sequence continues at coordinate 1,700 of JALZWC010000763.1, forward strand.
AACAAAATTTAAGTAAAATTTTGCTCAAAAACCGATAGTTTCTATACTAAGTATTAGCATGATTTCCACTCAGGATTTATCCTGAGTGGAAAAAAGCTCAAAACCGATTTTAAGTATTCTTTTAAGATTAGTAATTTTTTTGGTTAAAAATTAATAAATGTTTTTGGAGTTAGTTGTATTGGAATTTAAAAAGATTGTTGTAAATCAATTCCATGCAACTAACTCCAATCCCCAAGTCAGTGTAAGTCTAAAACCGATGAAAGTAAAAGATATAATGAAATTATAATTTAATTTTGTTGTTGCCGATGATATAAAGCCGTATCTCTTTTAAGAGATACGGCTTTTTTTTTCAGAAAGTATTAATTTTTTTTCATAGTGTAGCTACAAAAAAAAACAGCCTCGGAATACGAGACTGCTCAAAATATGCAAAAAATATTATCTTTAAAATTCTTAGTAGAATATTGTGGACAATTCCGTGACTCATAATATATTAGACTTGGCGGCAGAGCCACCAAGTCTAATATTATTTAAATAATCTCTATTCTACTCGAATCATTTTTTTAGATTTAGTTCCAAATTTAGTATTTAATTGGTAGTAAATAAATCCTGATGCTATATCCAAATTGTTTAAATCAATTTGATTATGTCCAGTTTTTCCATCTTGCTGAATAGTATGTAAAATACTTCCAGCTTCATTTCTAAGTATTAAAGTCACTTCACTATCTCCTGGTAAAGTATAAGCAATTGTAGTCTTCTTATAGAACGGATTTGGTTGATTTTGATATAAATCAAAATCACTACCTAATTTCGGTTCTTGAAAATTTAATTGAACGACCATTTCTTGACCATTTAAATCGTAAGCCTCTGCTATAGTTGGGCGATGATTGATATTTAAAACCTCGCTCAATTTACTATCTCGCAATGCTTTGATATGAATGGTGAAGAGTGGGGTAGTACGCTTATCATTTATCAGCGCAGGCTCATTTATTGAATGTTTATTCCAACTGGCAGTGAACCAACCTTGTTCCAAGGCATGTAAACCAAAGTTTTCTGCTTGCATTAAACGAGCACTTAATTGATCTATCACTAAGCCATCAAAATCCATGGTAAATTGATATCCTTGCACCTGCTTAATTTGTTGAGTACTCACCAATATTTCATAAGATAATCCAGCTTTCAACGAAATGTCTTCTACTTGTAGTTCAAAGATTTCAGGACTAGTTCTAGCAGTAATTGATTGAAGCGTATTAGTTGTAGCATTTCCATTGATGTCTCCAATTTTTATAGCGATAAAGTCCATGACCATATCTTTCGATAAGTGATCTATCTGCGCCATTTCTGGAAATTCTTGTGCGAGTGGCGTCTCTCCTGTAAAGTTATAAGTAGCTTCTACGAAACGCCAACTTTCATTCTTTACAAAATCATTATCTATTGCTAAGATCATTTTTCTAAGCATCACTAAATCGAATGCAGTGACTGTTTTAGAATCATTGACATCTGCGGCAATCCATTGATAAGGATTGGCAAAAGGTTGAATACCTAAGATATGTTTTGTCATTAAAACTAAATCAAAAGTACTTACTCCATTTAGTGGATCAATATTCTTTTTAGGAACTACTTGATATGCTTCTTCTTTTGCTAGTGATAAATGGTAGAATCCATTTGTGCCAGTTAGGTATTCTTCCGTCGTCGTACTTAATTGTACTTCTTCTACTGGCGTTCCTTTCCAACTCATAATTTGCCCTGCTACTAAAGCCTTAGTCAAATCAGTAGCTTGGGTTTCGATACAACCTCCATTATTGTCTTGTACATTAATATAGGTCGAACAGTAATTCCAATTATCCTCTTCATCAATGATATACATTTGTACATCCTGATTTCCAAGATGGGCACAAGTGAAAATTAATTCAGTTGGAAGTGCTAACACTTCTTCTAATTGAGTCGGTTGTTTCATCGGCAAATCTTTATGCCATACTCTCAATCTAGTGCCAGGGCATTGCGTGAAGTCATTTACACTAATATCACTAGCCCAGATTTGTACCATGCCGACGGGCATTAATTCAATGGCTAACCCATGATAGCAGTAAGTTGGATGATCGCAATTTACTTCTTCTATTACTTCAATCACATCCTCTTCTGTAAAAGGAGGTGTTGCATCTTCTTCTACATCGTCTTGTGCTTTGATGATAGTCGTATCACCAATGACGACTATGTCAGCTATAGCAAAGAAATAAATAATCTCTGGATCATGATCGTCTTCATCTAGGGTGCCATCATCATAAACATTATTATCATTTGCAGGATCAGCTCCTATATCATTCATCATGATGTTATCTGCTTGAGAATCAATATCTGCAAAATTTGGTCCACCAGGTACAACAGCAGCATAGCTTATTTCTCCAATATTGAGAATAGAACTTCCTCTAAAAGTAGGATCTGTGGAAAATTTGATAATAACAGTTGTTTGTTCCCCTGGAGCTAAACTTGGAACCGTATAAGTTGGAACACTATTAATTAATGTCCAATCCAATGGGTTTCCTGTCGTCGTCGCTGTATTCTCACTGGTACGAAATGTTAACCCTTCTGGAATATAATCTACTAATTCAATATCATGAGCTTTCACTTTTCCTTGATTAAACAAGGTCATTTGATACGCAATATCGTTACCAGCTAAAATGGTTTGCTTTTGACCAGGAGCTAATTCTACCATCAATGCTAGATCAAATAATTGATATAAACCAGCACTAAGTGTAGAATTTTTATCTCCACTTTCTAATACAACCGCATTCATGATTCCTTGTTGATCCACATCAGAATCTAGTGAATCAATCGTACCTTCATTCCTTAATGTAAAGACATAATCATCTGGCTTTTCGATATTAACTTGATAGGTGCCAGGTGCTAAATTCGCAAATGAATACCTTCCGTTAACATCAGTAATAGTAGTATCCTTCATAGGATTACCTATACCATCGGTTCCATCCAAATAGAGTGTGATATTCGGAAGCATCGGTTCTTCTTTCTCTCGAATACCATTACCATTCATATCTTCCCAAACAAGATGTGCAATGGATGGAGGAATGTAAAATCCTGCATCAATAGTAGCATCTCTATCTCCTCCCAGATAATTCTTTAAAGGACTTATTACCAGGAGAGGATCTACATCACTATCAGAAATATTTGTTCCTTGATTTGCTGCCGTAGACACAAAGCCTTGAGGGGGATAAATGCGTACTTGAGATTTTGCAGGTGGTAAAGAATCAAATACATATATTCCGTCATCATCAGTAAGAGTAGTTGTCTTAATGGAATCTCCATATACGTTGGTACCTATTAATTCTACAAGTACATTTGCTAAAGGTGGTTCTCCCTCTTCTTGGATTCCGTTGCCGTTCATATCCTCCCAGACATAATCACCGATTGTAACCATTTGGTAAAGACCGAAATCAAGACTATTATTAGAACTAGGGTCCGTATCTTTTTCATTACTAGATTCTTGATAGAGTGCTAAATTAATAAGCTCACTTCTAATCACTGATCCCATCTGTGTACCGTCATCTTTGCCATCTATATTATCATTAGGATCTGCTGCAGGCTCATTTGGTCCTGTACCTGAAATGATAACTAAACCTTCTCCTGTTGAGCTGATAGCATCTTCAAGTATACCGTTATTTAATTGGATGTAGTAATCACCAGGATAAAGACTATCAAATTGATAAAATCCTCCGTTAGTGGTTATAGTTGTCAATAACAATTCATCATCCTCATTATATTTGATGTTATCTATACCATCATTTAAGAGTGCGACTTCAATTCCATCTATACCTGATTCCGTAGAATCTATGAATCCATTATTATCTAGATCTTCCCAAACTAAATTACCGAGACTTAATAATTTAAATAAACCAAAGTCAAGGGTCGTATTGGTATTGTTCAAGGTGTCTGTATCATTGGTAGGCTCTTTATAAAGAACTAAATCGATTACATTACTCGTAATTGTAGCTCCTGTCTGATTGCCATTGTCTGTATCATCTATATCTTTATCTGTAGGAGGTTCCGAAGGACCTGTTCCTGAAATAAAGTTAATACCTTCTCCTGTAGAACTAAGCATGTTAGTTGGAATACCCTCCTTCAATTGAATGTAATAACTGTTAGCATACAAATTATCGAATAAGTAGTGTCCTGTTGCATCTGTTAAAGTATCTGCAATTAAAATATCATCTTTTGTGCTTTTTAAACCATCTGGGCCTAATTGGTATAAGACGACTTCTACTCCTTTGATACCCGGTTCTCCCGTATCTACTGCACCATTGTTGTTATAATCTTCCCAAACTAAATTTCCTAAACTTAGTCTTTTGTATAGACCAAAATCAATGGCATAATTAGTAGTGCTATCTATATCTCCATCATCAGTAGGTTCATCATAGAGTGCCATGCTGATTAGGTCAGACATGATTATGATTGTTCCATCAGAAATCTTCATTTGTGTGCCATCATCCTCGTTGTCGGAGTTAGTAGCATCAGGATCTGGGGCAGGCTCATATATGTCAGTTCCAAAATTATTGGCAATTCCTTCACCAGTAGAACTAGCATATTGATCTGGAATACCGCTGTTTAATTTAACAAAATATTCTCCTGGATAAAGATCCGAAAAGAGATAAGCACCATTGCTATCTGTAGTATCTACAGCAACTTCAATATCATCACTAGTAGCTCTTAATCCGTCAGGTCCTGCTTTCAATAAAATTACTTCAATGCCTTCTAAACCAAGTTCGTTAGCATCGACTTTACCATTATTGTCTACATCTTCCCAAACTAGATTACCTAATTCAAGCGATTCGAATAAACCGAAATCTATAGATAGATTAGTTGTAGCATCAGTATCACTATCATCAGTCGGTTCGTCATAAAGGCTTAGCTGGAAAGGGTCAGACATCACCATAATACTTCCATCAGGCATCGTCATCTGTGTACCATCATCATCGCTATCTGTATTCTCATCTGCATCAGCAGCAGGCTCGTTAGGCCCTGTTCCGTCCGCATCTGTAGATCCTTCACCTGTTGAACTATAGAAACCAGCAGGAATATTATTGAGTGTAACAAAATATTCATTTGGGTATAAATATTCAAATAGATAAGCACCATTTGCATCCGTAATAGCTGTCGCAATTTC
>JALZWC010000764.1 GCA_023300255.1 Saprospiraceae bacterium
ATACGTTCTCCTTTATTACTCAAGGAAAAACCTATATCTCCTAGTAGTAAATTATTATCGACTGCTGGAAAAGCAGTTTTAAACAAGGCTGCCTCTTCTACTAAAACTAAGTAATCCATAGCTCCTATACTTTTTCCTGGAGGCAGCACGAATGCATTCCCATTGTCATAAAAAGTCCAGCCTGATAAATTTACAGGTGAAGGATTGGGATTATACAATTCTATCCAATCTCCTGGATCAAAATTATCATTATCTGAATTATAGTTGATCTCATTGATGACGATTGGTAGTGACGGCAAAGAGCAGGTTCTTGAATTTTCTGCTTTAGGAGTGCCATTGATGTTATCGGAACGAAACCAATTTAGAGCTTGGTTATTATCGAGCGTAGCGTTTAACAATTCTAAGGAATATCCTTCTGTAAAAGGAGCTTCATCCCAAGGGTTTGCGTTATAATAGCGGACACTATCTATACTATTCCCAAAAGGATCTGCTAATACAATTTTTTCTCCATCTGGATCTAACTTACCAGAAAAATGTCCATCAGGAGGAAAGCCATATCTAGCTTCAAACCATTCTGGATCTTCTGCAAAAACAGCAAAACCTCCCGGAGGAATCATTGTTATATTAGCTACAATTAATTCAACTCCGTTAATAAACATTAATCCGCTTAAAGAAACAGGTGTCGAAGCATTATTTTTTAATTCTACAAAACTGAAATTTTTACTATCAACAGTATCCATTGTTCCAATTGTATTATTAAGGAACATACTATCTTTTGGATTATAATGGATCTCGTTAATTACGAGTTGGTCATACTTTTGATTAACATAAAATTTTCTAGGACACATAGCAGACCAAGTACTGCCAGATTTAATTCGAGCTTTCACATCTATAACACCGACCGGCAAAGACAAGCTTCCATTATATATATCTGCAGTAGTAGCAATACCTCCTCCTGGTGCACGTGGATCACTGCCATCAGTAGTATAATAAATCGTTCCATTGCCATTAGGATTTATTAAATTCAACTGAAAACTAGCATCAACTATTCCACCGTATTGACTAAACTGGACGGCATCTATTGATGGGTATAAATCATTATCTTTATATAGCTGAATAAAATCATTGGTCCTATTAGGAAGATATTCATTGACAATTCTATCTTTTGTACTAACAAATTCTGTGTATTCCGCTTTTGTTACCCACCGTGCAGCTTCTGCTAACATAGCCGTACTCGTAGAATTGTAAACTTTTAAATATTCTTCAATCGTTTTTTCAGGCGTTAATGCGCCATCATTAAAACAATGACATTCGACTTGATCCCCTACCATGGTCCGATAATCCGTATTATTTAATAAAGAGAAAAATATATTATTATAAGGGTAACTGCCAATGTCTGCTACATGCCAAATCCAACGATGCCCCAATGAGGGTTCGGTATCCCAAATCCAAAATCTAAAACCATCCGTTTTTGTTCTATCTCTTGTCACAAAAGAATTTTTACCATTAGTATGATCGTCTGAATGCGGTCCAAAATTACTGATGATCACATATTCTGTAAATTGCTCCACTTCAACATATTCTTGTACATTTTCATAATTAGCTGCTTGAGATAAATCTAAATTATCGACCATGTCATTAAGGGTAGTCCATGCATCTACCGTTCCACTTAGTGGTAAGCCATCTCGTTTAATTACATCGATATTTTCTTTGTCTCCTCCATAATAGGATTCTACAAAACTTTCATTTCCTCTTTCTGATGGATTGTAAACGCCCCAATAAACGCCATTAATATATAGGTGCATAAAACTGCCATTAAGGGAGGTACCTTCTTTTGCTATATTACCCTGAAGATTACGAACGACTTGATCTGCCAGATCATTACTACCGCCTCTATTACTATCAACCCCTAAATGCATACAGCCATGAAAACCAGGTCTCAAAGCAATTTGATCAAAATCTTGCGCAGCACTTTCACCGAATATGGGAAAATCAAATTTTGAATCCCCATAAATTCCTTTAAAGGACAAACGCATATTTCGTTTTTTACTATTAAAACTACTACCCCCTGCTCGCTCAATCCCAGCATTAACTTGTTCTCCTTTATCTCCATTCGGAAAAATTAATTCTACCGAAGTTGGAAACTCAAGCGCTCCACTATGCATAAGATCTAAGTCATCTGATTCCATTACTAAAGACAAGGAGGGTATTTGTGTCAAAGCTTCTATCAATTCAATTCCATAAACATTATCATCTTTGATACTTGAATCAAAAGCATAATCAGTAGAAGGGATTCCAGCGATTGTATTAGGCTGATTGACAACGTCTTCCGGAAAAATATAGGTATGTGTATATACTTTAGTTGTATCTATAGCAGTATAAGCAATCGCTCGTACAAAAGAAGTGGTAGTAATTGAAACGGGGCTACTATACACCGTACCAGAAGTAGGTGTTGGTTCTTGACCATTTGTTGTGAAACGAATATTGGCTGAAGGATCTTTACTGATTAATTCTAAGGAAAATTGATTTGTATAAAACCCTCTTTTTTTACTAAAGAAAACTTTGTGATCCCCAAAAGAGTCTGGATCATTATCAGCATCACAGATACCGTTTTCATTAATATCTATACAATCATCACAGTAATAAGGAATTCCATCTTCATCAATATCAAACAGGTCATCATATCCTTTACAGACATCTTCCATATTACAAATTCCATCACCATCATCATCCTCTCCAAGGGCACAAGCAGTATCTTGGGCAAAGCCTTGTAACAAGCTAATACCTATGATTATTAATGTAATAAACCAGTTTAAATTATTCATATTTAATATCGAATTATTTGCTCGCCAATCTTAGATCGATTGTTAATCCATAGATTAAAATCCACTGCATTGATAATACCATTACCATCTCCATCTATCGGCAAGTACTCGTTCAATTTTGCGGCTTGTATTTTCCAACTATTAAAGTCTGCACTATTTATAATGCCGGAGCTATCGTAATCGCCTGCATATAAAAGATACTTTCCTGATGCTAACTTTAGTTG
>JALZWC010000765.1 GCA_023300255.1 Saprospiraceae bacterium
ATTTATTCTTAAACGTAGTTGTTGAGATATTTTTATTAGCCAATTTTAGAATAGACTGGTTTTTATGAAGAACTCGATGTGTCATTCCGATAGCTATCGACACCAGATTTGACCTGAAATATCAGTTACTTATTTTATTCGTTCAATGTCCAAATGTACCCTATATATTGAATATCGTTTTGATCATTGAATGCGGAATGGTATTGTTTAATAAAAGTTTTTATCGTCGTTTTTTTTGTAAAATCAGTTTCAAACCAAGAAAAAATCTTAGAAAGTTTAGTCTCCTCTTTATTGATAATATTCTTGTCGGGGTTGTTAATAAATTCTTTAGCTTGTTCTTCCAATTGCTGGTTTAAACGATTCGATTCAAAGGCTTCATTTCTGAGTTTAGGACAAGAAAAAGAAGCACAATTTATGGCAAAATGAATTCTTGGTTCTTCAAATTTTTTCCTTAGAATCTCATGTTCTATCGTATTTAAATCAAAGTCAACATCTCCTATTTTGAAAAATTTTATATCCCAAGAAGAGTTAATCATTGGCATACCGTCCCCAATGTCTTTTATACTTTTTAGTGGATAATTATCCATAATTAACTTCACGGTAAACGCATTATATGCATTTATCCAATAAGCTATTTTGTCTGTTTCACTCCAATTGCTACCAGGTGGCGTATCACTTATTAAGTTAAGATATTGATCCATTTTCGCCTGTTCTTCTATAAACCCCTTATAATTAACCTGTCCACCATCTGTTACATATTTCTGTAGCAACTCTGTCCAGATGTCATGATTTACCAATGACCTAGATGTTTCGTCAATGCCATCCAAATTAACAGCATTACCTTTTATTTTTTTTACCCAACTGAATACATTGAGCATAAGATCGTTGATGCTTTTATTGCCTAACTTCATATATCCGAATAAAGAAAATAGTAAAAAAATAAAGACAAATAGTATAGATTTTAATTTTGTCATTGTAAGTTAACTCAAGAGTGACCAAACTAACTTCGCCAATCTTTTTTGAATCTATTCTCGTCGCGTTACTTAGTTTGATTTACCTATAAAAAATAATACCTTTTGCTTGCTCTTTCCGATGGATTCTCACCAGAATAGAGCAAACAAAAGGTAAGTAAAAAGCGTATTTCTTAAAAAGAAAAATTAGCTCCAATACTCAAAATAGAATCATCATCAGTAGTGAAATAAGAGACTCTAAAGACAAATAAATTTAAAGGCATAAAGAAAATACCTGCCCCAGTACTTGTATGCCATATATCATCGTCTACTTCTCCCTCTAACCAAGTTCGTCCGTGGTCAAAAGATAGATGCGCTCCAAAAGTAAAAGGGAAAACAGTAGACTTACTACGCCCTAGAGCTACTCTTAAATCCGTTGTATGATAAAAGATACCGTCTCCTGCAAATTTCCCTGTATTAAGTCCTCTTAATTGGTTGCTGCTTCCTAATTGATTAGCTTGAAAAAATTTATAATCTCCTGCATTATAAGCACCGCCTACTTGAGTGGCTAAGACAATACTCTTCCGAATATTGAATGGAATATAAAAAGCAAGGTTACTGTGAATTCTAGCAAAATTATTATCAGAGTCATTTATATTATAGAGGTACTCGGTGCCTAATTCAAAATGATACCCCCTCAATGGTATTAGTGGATTATCTAAAACAGCGAAATCATACTCAGCATCAAGACCAATGTAATTATTCGACTCAAAATCACTTTCCACTAAATTAGAAGCATCCGTATTTACAAAACGATCTGCCGTCTTTTCAATATTATAAAATTCATAAGTTGGGCCTATTTGAATACTATGACCACTACCATAATCTTTAAATAAAGCAGGGTGTAATCTAATATTATAACCTTTAACTCGATGAAATTCTAAGTCTTGATCTGTATCGGGAATCGTATTACCTAGTCCAAAGTAATTGGTCACGAAAGTCGGACCTGTACCTTTAGCTTCCAATACAAAATCACTCTCTCCTAAACCTTTAGGAAAGTGACCTCTATAATTGGCGCTTACCGCACCAGTAGAAAAGGAAACTAAGCCACTAATCGTATGTTGGCTTTGATAAGGAACTGATCTAAAGCTTTGGTTTTGTAGGATTGTAAAATAACCAATACCTAAACCCGCATCAGGGTTAGCCGCAATCAATGGAAATCCAATTTTTTTATCATAGGTATAACCAAAACGATCATAATTGTTAATCCCTTTTTCATCGGCCGTTTTATTATTAATTTCTCCCTTATCAGAAACAATTGTTATTCCATCTGGTTTGTCGTAAATGGTCGTCATTTTCTTACCACCTTTTACGCTAGATAATTCTTCTATTGTATCATCACCACCACCACCTATAATCAATAATTTAATCCCTTTGTTCACATCTCCATTCACCTTGAATGTATCTTCTCCTTTACGACCAAATATTCGAATCTCTTTCGTATCTCGGTTGTCAAAAGTACGATCATAAACCAATTCTTTCCCACCATCTGACAAGTCATAAACTTGTACTTTAGTTGATTGGTCATTAACCCTTGTTATTTCAAATAGTTCAGGTGATTTTGTACCTGTAACATCAGGTTCTTGAGCTAACCACTCATAATATTTTTCTGCTATTTCTACTATATTATTTCTTCGAGTTTTTAATTTAGCAATGATGTCTATTCCATTTAATTCAAAGATCTCCGCTTGCCATGCCTTAAAGGCATTATTGATAACTTCATCCGTCAAGTTAGCTTGTATTTCTTTTGCCATTGCAAGAAACTCTGCTTTTGTTTTCTTATTCAAATTGGCTCGGTCAAAGTTTCTAGCATTAAAGACTAAGCCTGGAAGATAATCTATCTCTTCTTTAAAACTTCTAAACTGCGGAGTGACAAATGGTAGTCCTACAATAAATGGTAGAATCCCATCAAAACGATAAAATACTTGGTCTCTATCTCTTGGAATTGGCCGATATATCGATTTATCTCCTTCATTAAATCTCGCCCATCTCCATTGGTCATCATGTCTATCCCAATCTCCAATTACAATATCAAATAGTCGAGACCGTAGTACATAATCTTGGTCAACTACTGATTTATGATTTTTCTTTAATTTTTTAATTAAATCTACTGCCCCAATAATTTTATTGGAATTTCCAAAGTCTGGATTATCGCTCCAATCTCCTGACGGACGTTCTTCAAATAAAAATAATTTATCCCCAAAATCATCATTGAATTTACCCAATGCAGCCTGTGGTGGAACATAAACTAATTCTGGCTTAGTATGATAAATACCCACTGCATTTGCTAAATCTGGTATAACAAAAGCTCCATAAGGGTGAGACGCTGAAATACCATCCTGCATAATACTTTCCGTAAAAGTACCTCTAAGAATGGGTGGCACTACCTTAGTAACATCTTTATTAATAGTTCTTAGTGTATACTGTTTGCCATTTGCAGCTTCTAGTCTAAGTGATTTAGTCTGAAATCCACCCCCTTTTTTGAGTGGCGTCAAACCTCCTTTGAGCGTATCTATAAATACAACAGGTGCTACAACATCTGCTCCCCATTCATCCCGAAAATGGTCACCAAACCACATTCTTTTAAATTTTTTCGCTTCGTAAATATCCGTTGCTTGGGTCGTTATGTTTGCTGTATGGTTTTTCTGAATAGATTGATAATCTTTTTCCTTAAATATTTTGGTAGGCGTATCATGGAGTTTTTTTCTAAAGACTATTTTCCCTCCATCTTCCGTTGTCCAAAATTCCATCCAAACTTCATGGTTATTTAGGTATTGCAATTTTAAAAACCCGCCTTTTTGGTAAGAAAATTCAGCTGAATTTCCACGCTTGATGTAATCTTCTCTACCGCCACCACCACTCACAATAAAGTGGTGGAATTTTTTGTAGAAATATTGCATACCAGGTTCATGTCCTGAAACAATTACTACATCTTTGTAATTATTACATAAAGCCGTAATAGATTTCTTTAAAGCAGCCTGCCTAGGATGAGATAAATCCTGCTTACTCCCCATTATTTTTTTTGAAATTGGATATAAAGAACCAATCACAGGTAAAGGAAAGTAAATATTTTTTCCGTCCTTTTTAAAAGGAAAAATATGATCTTTTAAGGGATAGTAACCTCCAGATTTTCCACTACTATAAATAGGATGATGCATGGTTATCAAGACATTTTTTCCTTGATTATCTGTAAGCATTTCCTCTAGCTTTTCTAAAAATTCAATCTCATCATCTACCTCACAACCAATATTCCCACCTTTTTCATCATCTTGCTTAAGCCACCATTGAGAGTTAAGTACAATCATGACTAATTCATCTCCTAAATCAATTTCTACAGGGTCTCCACAACCATTATCTGGAACGAAGACATTCCGATTCTCAAATAGCCCTTCTATGATTTCTTCTTGTCTTATTACGCTTTCCAGTCCATTTTCCCCTTCATGATGTTCATGCCAGTCTTTATTACCTGGCATAGCAAATAGATTACCCTTGTAATTTTTGAAAGGGGTAAATTGATTAGTTAAAGAGGTTACTGCTTCTTGATACCCCGCCTCCTCACTCTCGGGTATTCCATCTGGATAAGCTTGGTTACCTAAAAAAACCACAGAGCTGTTATCCCCTTGCTGAAGCGCTTGTTTTTGTAATAATTGTAAAGCAGCAGATGGTGTTTTACTACTACCCGTCTCTCCGATTAAATAGACTGTATGATTTACACCTTCAGCTGAATTAATTTGCCTCGTTTCCCAGTTTTTATTTTTAGAATTGTAATGAGGCACTTTACTCGTTGAGCAAGCTTGAAGGAGGAATAGTATCGTACAATAAATAATTACTCTGTTCTTCATAGTTAAAAGTTCCGTTTAGTTCTGTTGTTCACAATTATGAGGTTTATTGCGAAATAAGTGCCAGTCTAACCTCAATTGTAAACAATTAATAATCAACAATTTATATTATTTTAAACAAAAACAAAACAGGATTTACTCTGGCATTTAAGATAAATGCTGAAATACCAGTCTTTTATATAAACCTTGGTTTGACTTGAGCGTGTGACAAGTTAGAATCAAAAATAATAATAAAGCAGGAATGTACATTTATTCTTACACCATTAAGTAGTCGGCCAAAAATAACCTAACATTAAAATGGCTTCTTTTTCCGCTATTTGTCTTTAAAAAAATCTTACGTAGCTAGGCTATGTGCGACTTT
>JALZWC010000766.1 GCA_023300255.1 Saprospiraceae bacterium
GTGACAGATGTGAATGCGCATTCGCTTAGAAATTTCTTTGTCGAATTTATTGGTAATAAAGAAATGGGTGTCGCTAGGAGTGCGGAGATTGGTTCTAACGCTTGGGCGATCAGTCCTCAACGATCTACTTCGGGCAAGGCGCTTTTATTAGCTAATCCGCATCTTCGATATGATGACCTTTGGTTATTTTATGAGGCACATTTGAATACAGACGACTATAGTATCTATGGGTCTACCTTAGTAGGTATGCCTACCGTTGGTATCGCTTTCAATGAGCATCTAGGATGGTCGCATACGGTGAACACATTAGATGCTGCTGATCTTTACAAGTTAACATTAGAAGGAGACGGTTATATCTTAGATGGAGAACAAAAGGCATTTACTTCCACTACTTATGACATAGAAATATTACAAGAAGATGGCAGTCTAAAAACAGAAGCGTTCCAGACTCTAAAATCCATTCATGGGCCAGTTGTAAACATGGGTAAAAAAGAAGCCATTGCCTTACGCTTGGCAAGAATAGAAGACCCCGGTCATATATTGGAACAATGGAAAAAAATGGGCGAGGCAACCTCTTTAGAAGAATTTCAAGCAGTGCTTGCTAAAAATAATTTGCCAATGTTTAATGTAATATATGCAGATAAAGTAGGAAATATTTTTTATCACTTCGGAGGTTATATTCCAAAAAGACCAGAAGGAGATTGGGATTTCTGGTCGGGTATTGTACCAGGGGACGACTCCAAATACTTATGGGACACCTATCACACCTATGAGGAATTGCCTAAATTATTGAATCCAAAATCTGGTTGGTTACAAAATGCAAATGATCCTCCTTATACCTGTACGATTCCGACAGAATTAGATCCAGCAGATTATCCAGCCTATATAGCTCCTATTGAAATGGGCTTTCGACCACAACGTTCTGCACAAATTATGTTAGCAGATGAAAAAATCTCTTTTGAAGAGTTGGAACAATATAAGCATGATACTAAAATGGAAATCGCTACTCGTCTAGTAGATGATTTATTAGCCTTGGAATCCGATCAAGCAAGTGATCTACAGAAAGAAGCTTTTGCCCTTTTAAAAACTTGGGATGGCAGAAGTGAGCCCGATTCTGAAGCAGCCTTACTATTTGCAAACTGGCATTTAAAAATGTCTGGTGGCGATCCTAATAGTCATCATTTTTTTGCAAAAGAATGGTCTTTTCAAAATCCTGCTACAACCCCTGATGGTATAAAAGATGGCGCAGCAGCTTTACAAGCTTTAGAAGTAGCGGCCACTGAAATAAAAATGGGTTATGGCAAATTGAATGTTCCATGGGGAGATGTCAATCGAATTAGTTTTGGAGATAAAGACATTGCAGGTAATGGTGGCTATGGTTGGTTAGGCCAATTCCGAACTGTTTATTATCAGCCACAAGGAAAACCCGGTACGGCAGAAAGTTTGAAAAGCCGAGCAGTTGCTGGCGAAACCTATGTTGCGATTATTGAATTCGGTGATCGTCCGAAAGCAAAGGCCTTATTAACGTATGGTAATGCTACCCAAAAAGGGAATCCTCATATCGGCGATCAATTAGATTTATTTTCTAAGAAGCAATTGCGTCCTGTATGGTATGAGCGTGCGGAAGTGGAAGCTAATGTGGAGAAGCGAGAGCCAATTGTTTGGAAGCGAAATATAGGAGAGTAATTTAATACGGAGACACAAAGATACAGCGATTGGTGGCTGTATCTTTGTGTTCTACATCTTCATAGACTATTTAGATCGCTGATGGTTTAGATTTCTAACTTAAACTGCTATATTAAGCTAATTTCAAAAAGCACCTAGCATGTCTACTTTGATAGGTTTTAAGGACTGATTTATTCAATTAAGTATGGCTGTCAGTCATAGTTTTAATTATCAAGACTTAATCTTAGGTTTAGTCTTATTTTGTGATTTAGTACAATCTCTTTTAGCTGCTATAGCAGCCTGCTTTGGCCATGTGGTTGGATCGTGTATTTTATAGTGTAGGCCTGATTTTTCAAGGATCGCTTTAATAGTAATTAGCTTAGTTTTAGATAGTTTCTTGAAAGTAGTAATTTTTTCAGCGTATAGCAAACTTTCAATTTTGGGTCCAATGCCTTCTATTATTTTTAAATTATCATTTTTAATAGTTAGTTGCTTAACAACTAATTTTTTTTTTGTATTAATATATGCTGAATTATATTTGTCAGTTTTAATCTTGTCCGATTGAGATATATTTAAATGTTCTTTATTGTCCATCATAGTTCTAAGTGGATCAGAACCTATTGGTTTTATTACCTCAATTTCTTTAATGACTCCAATACTACCATATGTACTTTTCTTTTCTCTTAAAATGCCATAATATATTTTTTGTATATCATACTTTCTACTAAATGCTTCTTCGGACATTGCGAAAAATTTAGAAAGTTTTTCAACTACTTCTTTACTTATATTTCTTCGATAATTTAAAATATCACTTAGTAATTGACTTGAAATTTTGATTTTTTTTGCAACAGCAGCTTGATTTAAGCTAGAATCAATAATTAATGATTTTAATAGTTCTACAGGATTTAATTTCTGATATGTTTCTTTTTTGATACGGTTGTCATATTCTTCAATTAAAATTTCGAGAAGATCTATTTCATCTTGTTTTTTTTCATTATCTAATAAGAAAAGTTCCTCATGAATATTACAATACTTATTATATTGATCAAGAGTATTTATTTTTTTATATTTCATAATCACATTTTGTTTAGATTAAAACATATCTATTTCACATACATTCTTAATCTTATCATATTCTTTATGCGTGCCGACAAATCGTATATATAGTACTATTTTATTTTTGCCAAATTTATATCCACAAATTAATCTATATTTATTACCACCAACGTTAAAGATTATTCTGTTATAGTTTTTTTCTTTGCAAGCAATGATATCAGTTTGATTAAAGGTTTTTAAAATATCACTAGGAATTACCCAGTCAGCATATTCCAGCTTATCTTTAAAATCTCGAAATGCTTTTAACATCTTCAAATCAGATTCACAGTGCTTTTCTATATTTGCCCATTTGAATATTTTGACCTTCATTACTTGTAAAGATAAGTAAAAAAAATAAAATACGCAATATGCGTATTTTAAAATAATCCTAAAACAAATGGATATAGGCAGTTATAGACTGTTCGTACCAGTACTTTTCATTCCTCTCCATTATTCTACGGTTCTTATTACAAAAAATATTCATTCGTCTAATAATTTGAATAACTGATAGAATTAACTTTCAATAGCTCCATAACATTTAGAACTTTATATAGAATACTATTAACCAAGATTTTTCCAGAATGAAAAACTTACTATCTATCTATGTTTTATTATTTTTAGGAGCTATCCATTTATCCGCACAAGAAGGATTGAAGGCAGAATATTTTAATGGAACAGAATTCAATCAATACGTTGCGACCAACTTTGTAGACCACATAGATTTCTATTGGAATCAAACCCCTCCCATTGAAGGTATCAATCCTCATTCTTGTTCTATTCGTTATACGGGCAGATTAAAATCGCCTCAAACTGGGACTTATTCCTTTTCGGCAAGAGTAGATGATGGAATCCGTGTTTGGGTGGGAGAAACGCTAATTATTAATAACTGGCAACTGAACGACGTTGGCTATT
>JALZWC010000767.1 GCA_023300255.1 Saprospiraceae bacterium
CAGTCAAAGTATCAACAATTATCCTTCATTAAAGCAAAAACTAAGAACAAAATAAGCTACCCTAAATTACGAACTTATTCCATACACATTCCTTACCTACTGATTTCACCCTAAAATTTGGACTGTGCGAGAAAATCTTAAATCAAATATCTTACATCATAAATCATAAATCTGTCTAATTTTGCCTAATTAGCTGATATAAGGTTTATGAATTTTTAATTTTGATTTATGATTTTCTCAGAACTAATCCCCCCTATCCTTTCCGCCCCGCCCTAATCATCAATCCACTAACTATCCCTACCACTAAAGCAAGTCCAAAAATGATCAACCGTCCTTCCATAGGATTAGGAATAAACAGCAACAGAAATATAAAACCAGCGACTGCCAAACCAAAACGACCAATGATTGTCAACTGCTCTAAATCATTCCCTTCCCCAATTTCTTTTTCAAAATCAATTGGTGTTTTCATTCTCGTAAAGAATTTATTAACCTTTGCTCGATGTTCAGAATCGGTAGCAGGTGCAAAAAGAGTGGATAGTAAAAAACCAAAAGTTCCTGCGCCAAAAACTCCAAAAAATTGCTGCTGAAAATTCCAATTAAAGCCATCGCTATAGGCTTGCGAAAAACCGAAATAAGTCAAAGAGATACTGAAAAAAGCTAGACAAGAAATGACTAAAGCACAAGCAATCGAAAATAGAGCAGCCCACCACGGCGTTTGTCGAATGAACATCCCCCACAATAATGGAATGGTGATTGGCATCAATAGTAAAGTGCCTACTTTTAGCATGATTTCAAAAATGCCGCTCCCATCTTGTTGTGCGAAATACAAAGACAGTAAGACAACTAGAAATCCCATCAACCAAGTTAACAGGCGCCCGTAGCTTAATAGTGCTGCTTCCGCTTTGGGTTTCCATTTTAAGGCGCGAGAAAGTTTAGGATAGATGTCTTTGATAAGGATAGCAACATTGGTATTTAATCCCGTATCCATAGAACTCATCGTAGCCGCAAGAATAGCAACCACAATTAGCCCCACTAGTCCTACGGGTAGCAGACTGATACTAACAACCGCATAACTTGCCTCCGCTGGCTTACTAATGTCAAAAGCCATCACTTGTTCTGCATATAAAAGTCGAGCTGTAATTGGTGGTATCATCCATACAATACTGCCTATTAGCATTAATACCCCACCTAACAAAGCGGCCTTACGGGCCTCATCTCCGTCTTTAACCGAAAAATAGCGAGGGGCTGCACTCATAGAATTGAAAACGATGAATTGTTTCATCATCATAGCACTCACCCACCCCCAAGTATAAGCCCCTCCAAAGAAGGTGGTAGAATTGACTATACTATAGGCTTCCGTTAATCCTTGGGCTTCAATCTGCTGAAAAAAGTTACTGACACCACCTAGTTTATCCAAACAAAGCCAAGCAACGATTAAGGTCAAAGGAACAAGAATAAGCCCTTGCAAAAAATCAGTTGCCATTACTGCCCAACGCCCGCCTGTTGCCGAATACAAAAGCACGACGATACCACAGGCAATGATAACATGATTAATATCATAGCCAAACACAGCAGAACAAAAAATGCCTAGGCCATAAAGTGCCATAGCAGAATATAAAATACGTATAGGTACTTCATAAAAGGCGTAAAAATCTTGTGTGATTTCTCCAAAACGCAGGGCAATGGCTTCGGGAAAAGTGGTTACTCTCATCTGGCGTAGCCAAGGCCCTGTAAATAAAAAATTCGCAAAGAATCCAAGTGCATTACCTACATAGATAACGATCACTGTAAAGCCAGCTTCATAAGCAATACCTGCTGCGCCCGTAAATGTCCACGCACTAAAAGCACTCATGAATGCACTACTCCCTACTAGCCACCAAGTACCTTTAGATCCTCCTTTAAAATAGTCATCCGTATTAGACGAAAATTTCCTAAAATATAGGCCTACGGTAATGATGAGTGCGAGGTAGCCCGCAATTACTAGATATTCAATATTTGAAATTTCTAATCCTGACATTTGCTTTTATTTTTAACGCCCCATCCAACCTCCGTCAACGAGCATTACGCTTCCGTGCATATAGCTAGCAGCGTCCGAACATAAAAAAACAATAGGACCTGCAAAATCTTCTGGACTGCCCCAACGGTTGGCTGGAATTCTAGAAAGAATGGATTCCGCTCGAACTGGATTATTCCTCAAAGCTTCCGTGTTATCCGTACTGATGTATCCTGGAGCAATGGCATTTACATTGACTCCTTTTGCAGCCCATTCATTAGCAAAAGCCATTGTCATTTGGCCAATAGCACCTTTACTGGCAGCATAGCCCGGTACTGTGATGCCACCTTGATAGGTTAGTAAGGAAGCTGTAAATACTATTTTTCCAGTTCCTCTAGTAATCATCTCTCGACCCAATTCTCTCGTTAAAATAAATTGAGCCGTTTGATTAACTTCGATAACTTTATCCCACATTTCATCAGGGTGCTCAGCAGCGGGTGCTCGAAGAATAGTTCCTGCATTATTCACCAAAATATCAATGATTGGAAAATCCATTTTCACTTCTTTGATAAAAGCATATAATGATGGCCGGTTACTAAAATCGCAAGTATAGGCTGTAAATTTTCGACCTACTTCCATGACTGCTTTCTCAATGGCACTTCCTGTTTTTTCCAAGGAGGCACTTACACCAATAATATTAGCACCTGCTTCTGCTAGGGCAATCGCCATTGCTTTGCCTATGCCTCTTTTGCAGCCAGTAACTAAAGCAGTTTTTCCTTCTAAGTTGAATTTATTTAGTATGCTCATTTTAACTTATTTTAAAGGCGGCGTATCAGCACCAACACTAGCCTTTTTAAACCAAACTTCTGTATAATCTCCATTTTCATATTGCTTAGCTATATCCCCCTTATAAATATCTGCGCCTGTACTCCAGACTATATTGCTGGCTGGATCTTTTCCATTGGTTTGATTATAAGCACCTTGCTTAAAATACTGCATTTCTCCCAGCAGTTCCCATTTTAGAGAAGGCTTTGTCCCGCAACTTCCCGTTTTAATTAGACAATTAAAACGTCTAGACAAATTTCTACGCAAACCGCCTTAATTTGTCTAGAAGTTTTAATTACAGAATTAAAACAG
>JALZWC010000768.1 GCA_023300255.1 Saprospiraceae bacterium
GGGACGACACCTTGTAACCCATGACGCAGTCGTGGGAGATGTCCTGTAACCCATGACGCAGTCGTGGGAAAAAGAAGCCATCCTATACCTCATGCCGCAGCTAGGAGAAACGCAAGTCCTCTACATAACAAAATGTCGAAATGTATAAAATATAGCAAACAATCAAATTATAATTTTTTCTACTTGACAATATACGACACTTTAGCCTACATTTGCAGAGCAATCAATCTAAAAATATATTTACAGCTCAACCTTCATTACTAGTTCCTCTAACTAGTAAAATGTATCGATAAACATTCTTTCCAATTATTTTGAAAGCGATACAACCTATCACAAAAAGACAACTATAAAAAAGTTAGCTTAGACATTCCTGTCTGAGCAGAATATCTATTGAAGTTATTCAAAGATGGATAGTTTGAACTATTCTTTAAAAATAATTTCATCGTAAAAACCGAAATTAAGTACAACAGTTATGACCGATTATTCCTACGAACCGACAACATTGAAAAGTATTTCCAATCTACATTACAGGAAATAAAGAAATTAATTCTCCTAATTTCTTTCCTGAAAAGTTTACAACAAGACGATCACAAGAGCACCACCATGTGCTGGATACAACGAATCTAAACGATTACACATTCTTCCAATTACGATGATAATGGATTGGACTTTCCTTTCTATTAGTATCCATGTTTTTCTTTTAACCGATTACAGTTCAATCCATGAAATTACCCTTTCTTACACTATTCTTATTTTTTTTCTTGTCAATTACAACAAACGCACAACACCAAAAATGCGCATCTGACGAACATACAGAGAAACTAATGAAGGACCCTGCTTACGAGCAAGATTTTAGGTCCCGTTTAAAAGCCTATAGAACAAAAGCTGCTGCAACGACTGCTCAATCCAGAAGCGTTTGTGGCAATACCGTAACCTTACCAATAGCGGTACATTTTCAAAATGTTAATACGTCAGATAGAGCTTGTTTAGAAACTTTAGTGAATGAACAAATCAATCGACTAAATGCAGACTTCCAAGGACTGAACGAAGATATTTCTTCTTGGACCAACAATGCTGCTGCGTTTTTTCCGGAAACTTCTAATGGAGAAATGTGCGTAGAATTTTGCGTCGCTACTCAAAATCATCCAGCTGGTTATGGCATTAATAATGGCCAAATGGCCGTAACTATTAATCGTTTTACTGGAGATTCTAATAGCGATTGGAGTGGCTATATCAATATCTTCGTTATGGATTTAGGAGATAATTTATTGGGCTATTCCCCGCTAGGAGGAAGAGGCTACGGCGATGGAGTAGTAATCGGAAAACATGCTTTTGGTGGCACAGGAGCATGTGGAGATGTTAGTACAGCAAGCACCTTAGACAGAGGTCGGACCTTGACGCATGAATTAGGACATTACTTTTTCTTATATCATGTTTGGGGAAATGTCGAAAGCTGTAATTTCGATGACGGCGTTTCCGATACACCTACTTGTAATGCACCGAATTTTTTCTGCCCATCTTTAGGAAAAACATCTTGTGGTACAGTAGATCTACACATGAATTATATGGACTATTCCAATGACGAATGTATGTATATGTACTCTGCTCAACAAGTTACTCGTATGGAAAATTGGGTGTCTGCTAACTTGAGTCATGTAGCTAATAATGCTGCGACTGTATGTGGTTTAGTTACAACTGTTACTTGTGAAGATGGCATTCAGAATGGAACAGAAACTGGAATAGATTGCGGCGGTTCTTGTGCCCCTTGTGCTGCACAAGTTACCTGTACAGATGGTATACAGAATGGAACAGAAACAGGGATAGATTGTGGCGGTTCTTGTGCCCCTTGTGCAATCGTATCAACTTGTACGGATGGCATACAAAATGGAACAGAAACAGATATAGATTGTGGCGGTTCTTGTGCCCCTTGTATTGGTGTACCAACCTGTAATGATAATATACAAAACGGTACGGAAACAGGAATAGATTGTGGTGGTTCTTGTGCTCCTTGTGTGGCAGAAGCTACTTGTACAGATGGTATACAAAACGGTAACGAAACAGGAGTGGATTGTGGAGGAGCTTGTGCGCCTTGTGTAACAAATACAGGTTGCGACTTAAGTGCAATTACCGTTAATATTACGCCTGATTTGTATGGCAGTGAAACTACTT
Organism: Saprospiraceae bacterium; assembly: GCA_023300255.1. Classification (GTDB taxonomy): domain Bacteria; phylum Bacteroidota; class Bacteroidia; order Chitinophagales; family Saprospiraceae; genus JAFMDF01. The sequence continues at coordinate 2,170 of JALZWC010000768.1, forward strand.
GGGATATCAAAGACGAAAGTGGTGCTACTATGGCAACAGGTGGACCCTATACGGATAATGATCGGACTACTATAAGTATTGATTTATGTATACCTTCAGATTGTTATATTTTTACGATCTATGATGCCTTCGGAGATGGTATTTGTTGTGACTGGGGTAATGGAGAATATAACGTAACCGATGCAGCAGGAACTACACTTCTTAGTGGCGGTCAATTTGGATTTTTAGAAACTAAAACGCTAAGCGTTGGCGGTCCTGATTGTGGGACGATTATTCCTCCAGCATTTTGTACTGCACCAAGTGCATCTAATGTAGGCTATTTTACTGACTTTACTAGAGTACAAGTAATTTGGGATGCAGTACCAGATGGAAGTAGATATACTGTACAATATAGAGCAGTAGGGGAAACAAGATGGAGAACAACGACTACAAGTAGAACCGTAAAAACATTAAGACGTTTACTAACTGGAACTACTTATGAGTATCAATTGCGTTCTAGATGTCCAAATGGTTGGACTGGATATTCTGATATTCGAACATTCACAACGCTCAGTGGTCGAGTGCCAGCAGGAGTGATACTTCAGGAGTATGAAGAAATTACTTTAAATAGAATCTTCCCAAATCCTGCTACGGATAATTTGAAATTAGATTATACATTGGAAGTGGATGGCGAAGTAGAAATCATTGTTTATGACATGCTTGGTAAACAAGTACAAGTAATCAAAGAACATCAAGATGATGGCGTACAAAAAGTGATTGTAGATGTATCTAATTTAGAAGCAGGTACGCATATTATTCAAATACGCACAGCAGAAGAGATGGTCGTAAAGAAGTTTATTAAACATTAATAAATAAGAAGTCAGAACGTTTCACTGTGAGAAGTCAGAACGCTACGCTGTCAGATTGCTAACAACTCTTACAAGCACGATGTTCTCAACGTCATAAGTCTGACCTCTGACAGTCCCTAAAGGGGACGATCTGACCTCTGACTTCTACATTTATGTAAATAAAAAATTGAGTTTAATATCATTTTATACAAAAGCTATATCGATGCATTTCGGTATAGCTTTTTTTATTTCAATATTGTTAAAAATAATGCTACATTTGATCTAATTGAAATCGGATACTTTTGTCCAAAAAAAGACTCACTTTGACATTCAATAATGTTCCACCAATCTAATAAAGTTAAAACCCTATTATTTTTTAGCCTATCCGTATTATTTATTAATTGTTCAGACAATACCGAACAACGAATATTTGAACCCATTACCACTAAAGTCAATACACAAAGAACAGCTGGATATGCGGAAACTAGAAATGCTTATTTTGGAGATTTTCATATTCATACCAGTTGGTCCTTTGATGCTTTTATATTTAATGTGCGGACGACCCCCGATGATGCCTATCGCTTTGGAAAAGGCGAAGCAATCTCACATGTATCTGGGAGACCCATTCGGTTAGGTCGACCATTAGATTTTATGGCTGTTTCGGATCATTCTGAATATATGGGGGTGATGATGCAGATGATAGATAAAAGCAATCCACTATCTAAGTTACCAATGGCAGAAAGCATTAATAATTCAGATGTCAAAGAATCCAAAAAAGCTTTTGGAAAAATAGGATTTTCATTGGCAACGAGTTGGCCTTATAAAGAATTAATTAAAGGGGATGTGATTCAAAATACTTGGGAGCAGATAGTAGCAGCAGCCGATCGGCATTATGAACCTGGAAAATTCACCACATTTCCAGCCTATGAATGGACCTCCTCTCCAGCAGTAATTTTAAATTGGCCGCAGTATGCTCAAAACATGCATCGAAATGTTATATTCAAAGGAGGGAAAGTTTCTGGCATTCCTTTTTCTTCTTTTGATTCTCAAAATCCAGAAGATCTTTGGGAATGGATGGAGCTACAGCGAACTAAAGGAATAGAGTTGATGGCGATTCCTCATAATGCGAATATAAGTGACGGGCGTATGTATGCATTGACAAAAGATAATGGGGATGCAATAGACTTAGCTTATGTCAAATCTAGAATGCGGAATGAACCCGTCAATGAAGTTTTACAAATCAAAGGCCAATCAATGGCGCATCCTTCCTTATCTCCGAATGATGAATTTGCAGATTTTGAAGTCTATCAAAATACCTTAGGTAGTAGTGATCCAAGAGTGCAGAGTCGAGTGAAAGGCAGTTTTGTAAGAGAAGCGTTGAAGGATGGTTTGGCAATAGCACAGGAAGTAGGAGAGAATCCGTTTAAGTTTGGTTTTATAGGTAGTACAGATTGTCATAATGGAGCAAGCAATATAGAAGAAGATAACAATATAGGAAAGTCAGGGGTACAAGATTTGACAGCAGAACTAAGAATGAGCAATGCATCTGGCCAAGCTCGAAATAGGCAAAGCTCTATCGCAGGCGTCGCAGGCGTATGGGCAAAAGAAAATACGAGAGAAGCGATCTTTGAAGCATTTGAACGAAAGGAAGTATTTGCTACCTCTGGTCCAAGAATTAAAGTTCGCTTCTTTGCTAGTTGGGATTGGGATACCTTAAATATGAATCAAACAAATTGGGTGTCAACCGCTTATCACCTGGGGGTTCCAATGGGAGGTGATTTAGTAAACAGACCATCCAATACTAAAGGACCATCTTTCTTGGTAAATGCTATAAAAGATAGTGAAGGAGCAAATTTAGATCGAGTGCAAGTAGTCAAAGGATGGGTAGATAAAGAAGGACAAACACAGGAACAAATTTTTGATGTGGTTTGGTCGGATAATAGAGTAGTGGCTGCTAATGGAAAACTGCCAGCAGTAGGTACAACCGTTGATCTATCAACGGCAACTTATACAAATGATATAGGAGCAATCACATTGCAAACTATCTGGGTAGACCCAATGTTTGATGCGGCGCTCTCCGCATTTTACTATCTCCGCGTATTAGAAATTCCTACACCTCGCTGGACGACGTACGACGCTGTAAATGTAGGCGTCCCTTTACCAAATGAAGTACCTGCAACCATTCAAGAACGAGCATGGAGTTCTCCTATTTGGTACAATGGTAAATCTGAATAGTTATAATAATTGTAGAAATGGAAAAAATAGAACTTAGAAAATCGCAAAAATCAGAAGTAGCTATTGCTGTACCTTTAATCTATAGTTCCGGCCCACCTAGTTTTGAATATGTTTTTAAAAATGATCAAGTGAGTGCAGTTGATTTTTTAAATCATGCCTTTGTAAGAGACGGTGGAGAATTTAGTTATGACAATCATTATTCCTTATATTTTGATAATAAAATGGTTGGTATTGGAAGTGTATTTGATGCTAAACAAGCTGCTTCTTTTACTTTATATGATGGAATGAATATTATTCGATTTTATCAATTTAAAAGTTTGAGCGTTATTAAAAATGGCTTACAAGTAGAAGGGCTGATTAAATTACCTAAGAGAAAAGAAATTGTTTTAGCGCATTTAGGTATTCAACCAGATATGCAAGGAAAAGGATTGGGTACAAAGTTAATTGATGCTTTAATGGAGAAAGCGAATAAGGATTCGGATAGCCGGTTTATTCTAGATGTCTCTGAAGAAAATCCAAGAGCAAAGGCATTGTATGATCGGTTGGGTTTTACAACCACTAAAACAAATAAGTCTTCTTTGAAAAATAAACATTCTTATGTGGCGAATCATTTTAGGATGGAGCGAATTCTTGAGCTGTAATAGTTTTAAAAGTACATAGAGCCACAAAGACACAAAGGCACAAAGATGTTTATTCTCTGTGCCTCTGTATTCTTATTTTTTACCTTTCTGCTAACAAAGTTATTTCTTAACCATTCCTTTTATTTTCTTAGATAATGCCTCATAATCCTTAGGAGAAACGCTATGTGCATCTCCACTCATTCTAGCACTTCCTACTGCAAAATCAAACGCTTCCCAAGCTCCAAATTCTCCAGTAGAAGTAGCAATCGTACTACCATCTTTTTCAATGATCCATTCACCAGCTCCTTCTGTGCAGCAAATACCATCTCCAAAAGCATCATAGATAATAAAAGTATAAATGCCTAAAGGTAAATCTAATTCTACTGAAATTACTTCTCCTGCTATACCATCTTGAAATGGTCCCCATG
>JALZWC010000769.1 GCA_023300255.1 Saprospiraceae bacterium
GAAGCCATTTTAATGTTAGGTTATTTTTGGCCGACTACTTAAAATTACTTTGATGTAACAAAATAATTTTAATCTATGGTTAAAATACTAATTGCTAATTATGATTGAATATTTTATTATCTTAGCAATACCATTTCCAAATGCTTTTAGAATTAGTAAATAACCCGTTGTATATTAAAATATTATTCATCTATAACTATATATAATCCCGAACTTCATTGTTCAAAATGAGTAGTCAAAATGACTATAATATCTAACCAGTGCTATTTGACAAGTTCTTAAATTAGTAATGGTGTAAGAATAAATGTACATTCTTGAGTAGATTATTTTGTTCCTAGTTTCTTTTTTAAAAATGGGAGTATTGTTGATACTATGACTATTTTTAAAGGAGAAAATAGGGATAAAAGAAGCAGTCAAGAGTGTATATTTATTTTTATACCATTACTTAACTACTATTCATGAATAAATATATTCTATTTTTTTACGTTTTTATTATTTGTAGTATCGCCTTAAGCTGTCGGTCTCAGCAGGTAATCAATATTAACCCTACAGATGACCAGCGATTTGATACAACTGGTTCTGATGTTGTACCCCCAACCAATTTGTCCATTGAATACATTAGAGAACCTAGTGTAATAATTTTGATGGATACCCAGCCTGAGTTTGCTTGGATTGTATCTAAAGAATCGGTTTTTCAATCTGCGTATCAAATTCTAGTGGCTTCGTCTCAGGAAAATATTGATAAGGATAATGGAGACATATGGGATAGTGGACAAGTTAGGTCTAATGAATCTTCCAATGTAGAATATGACGGAAAATCATTTCAAAAAGAGAGACGATATCATTGGAAAGTACGGATTTGGGATGAAGCGAATCGACTAACAAAATATTCTGAGAGTCAATCTTTTCAAGTTGGTGGCGATAGTAAAATGATTACAACGGCTAATTTCTTTCAAACTGATCGCATCCAACCTGTTAATTTTCAACAAGTCAGTAAGGATGCTTATTTTGTTGATTTTGGAAAAGCGGCGTTTGCTAATATGGAATTAGTCTATCATGCCAAAACGCCAGATACCTTAACGGTTCGCGTAGGCGAACAATTATCAGGTAATGAAATTAATCGAGATCCTGATGGGCATATTCGTTATGCAGAAGTGAAAATTCCAGTAACACCGAACCAAACAAGATATCAATTACCTTTGATTCCGGATTACCGACATCTTAGACCAGCAGCAATTGCTTTACCCGATTCCTTTCCGGTTTTAATTCCATATAGATACTTAGAAATTGAAAATGCACAAGCTGACATTGAACAAAGCAATTTGACCCAAATAGCGTATCACGTTTATTGGGAGGATACTCAAAGTAGTTTTGAAAGTTCAAATGATATATTGAATCAAGTTTGGGAGATGTGTCGCTACACTATCAAAGCAACAACTTTTGCGGGATTATACGTAGATGGCGACCGCGAACGAATTCCTTATGAAGCAGACGCTTATCTTAATCAATTGAGCCATTATACCACGGATAAGGAATATGCAATTGCTCGACAAACTATTGAATATTTTATGGAATTCCCAACGTGGCCTACTGAATGGCAACAGCATGTCGCCTTGATGTTTTATGCGGATTACCAGTATACAGGAAATACCGAATTAATTGAAAAATACTATGAGCCACTCAAGCATAAAACATTATTTGAATTAAGACGAGAAGATGGATTAATCAGTTCAACCAAAGTGACTCCCGAATTTATGAAAAAACTGGGTTTTAAAAATCCTAAAACAAAATTAAAAGATATTGTAGATTGGCCACCTGCTGGTTGGGGAGGAGATCCCGAAGTGCTGGGAGAAAGAGATGGTTTTATTTTTATGCCTTATAGCACGGTGATCAACTGCCTTTTTTATCAAAACATGAAAATCATGGCAGAATTTGCAGATGCTTTGGGTAAAACGGAAGAAGCTATTGAATTCGAATTAATGGCATTACAAGCAAAAAAATCTATCAATGAGAAATTATATGATAAATCTAAAGGAGCCTATATAGATGGTGAAGGAACCGATCATTCTTCTTTACATGCGAATATGATGGCTTTTGCTTTTGATATTGTTCCGAAAGAATATAGACAGTCAGTACTAGATTTTATAAAGTCGAGAGGAATGGCTTGTAGTGTGTATGGTTCCCAATACTTAATGGAAGCTTTATATAATGCAAATGAAGGGGATTACGCACTGGAATTAATGACGGCTGAACACGATCGTGGTTGGTATAATATGATAAAAATTGGTTCGACTATAGCTCTCGAAGCCTGGGATATGAAATACAAATCGAATGCCGATTGGAATCACGCATGGGGAGCTGCGCCAGCTAATATTATTCCTCGCTATATGTGGGGCATTCAACCTAAAACAGCAGGATTTGGTGTGGCGAAAATTAAGCCACAAATGAGTGATTTAAAACATAGTAAAATTGAAGTACCTACTATCAAAGGCATCATTAAAGGGGAATATAAATTTATTAATAATCGCCAACAAACTTATATAATTGAGTTACCAGCTAATATGGTTGCAGAGTTTGAGGTGGTTAATCCTGAAGGTAAGCAAGTCAAATTGAATGGAAAAAAAGTAAGTCTAGCTTTTGGAGCAATTCGGTTAATGCCAGGGGTTAATGAGATAGAGATGGGTAATTTCTTGTAGATTTTTTTTTGGACCTGTCTAGCCGCCTATGGTATATACATAAGTATTTGCGGAATTAACGGGGACGAGGCTACGCTCCTTAAGAACCTAATAAATACAAGAGTTTTACTATAGACAGTGCCGAGCCTGTCGTGCCGCCAGGCGGGAGCTAAAGCCCCTAAACCTTATTAAAAGGG
>JALZWC010000770.1 GCA_023300255.1 Saprospiraceae bacterium
AAACCATCTGATTGAAAATCCAGCCCAGTCAATCTAGTGACAGCATAGGGGTCTGCATACTCACTCATATCAAAGCGAATCATTTTGTCCCGACTTCCAAACATAAATTCCGCTAAGACTTTTGCCAACTCTGTCTTTCCTACCCCTGTTGGTCCAACAAATAAAAAGGAAGCAATCGGTTTACCTATACGCGTTAATGCCGTTTTTACAGAAGACAAAAGATTCACAATACTATTGACGGCCGTTTCTTGTCCAAATACATTCGTGTTGAAACGCTCTCTAGTAGCTTCCACTTTCATCGGGATACTAGGGTCTACCATAAATAAGGGCATTCCTGTTTCTTCACAGAAATATCGAATGATTGCAGAACGATCTATCGTCGGTCCCTCGCTACGTTTATGATTAATTAAAATACTCTCTAGGAAACGAATAGGTTTCCCTGGCAATCCAGAGTAAGGTGTAAAGCGTCTATTCAATCGGAGCGTTTCTTGAATGGCTTCTTCACTTATTTGAATAGATCGCTTGGCAGCTAAATTCTTTACTTTTTTAATAATAATATCTTCCAAATCTTCTTTCGGTTCTTCCAATCGAATAATTTGAAATACAGATAAATAATTAGGGCTGTCTAATTCTATTCTAGCCAATTCCTCTTCGGAACACTCTGTAACCAAGCTTACTTCTCCTCGACTAATAAAAGGACGTAAATAATTGGCTATACTTACATCATTACCCGTATACTTCCCTACTTCAAATAGTTCCATAAAACTATTCACATAGAGGATATCCCCTTGCTCTGTTAACTCTTTGCAGACCTTCGGTAAATTATCTTGCCAGCCCGTTTCTTCGGTGAGTCCTTTAATTAGAAGAGAGGCTGTCGTTTCCCAAAAATCTCCTTTAATTTTTCGTTTTTTCTTCTGCTTAATAATTTCCCACACCAAAGCAGTCTTCCCAACTCCAGAAGCTCCTACTAATAAAACATTTTTATTAAACTCCCCTTTTAAAGCTTTTTCTATTTGTTCTAATTCTTCTATTCTTCCATAGACGACTTGCTTGTCAAGCTTTATTAATTTAGCCACCTTAGGCAGCCATTTTTCGTTGGTATTTTCGTCTTCTTTTTGTAATTCTTTAATACTCGGAAAACGAAGTAGCATGGTATCTTGCTGCAACTCGATTTCTTCTACCCAAATGGTTGATAAAATTTCTCGTACCCATTTCAATCGCTTATTTCTAGTAAAATTCGACCGAACTGCTTCTACTAACTGATCTTGTAAGTCAGGTAGACTAGCCCCAAATGCCTCCGTATTAATAGCGGGTACAATTCCCCAAAAACCATTCAATCTAGATGAATAAAAAAAATCAAACTCTAAATCAAAATCAGGATAGCTAATCCCATCTTTAGATTTTTTAAAAGAGACACTAACTTGATCTTTGATATATTCTGTCCCAGCATATTCATCTAGCAGCTTATGGAATTCTCCTTTATTGAGTACTTTTTCTTGTAATTTTTGCGCATACTTCCCCGCTAATAGATACAGGGGCTCATTCAAACGAATAGCTTGTGCATCCATCAAGGGTATTTTCAAGAAGTTGTCTTCTGAAAGATGTAACTTGAAGGCGAAAAATGGTAATGTTATTGAATGCGCCAATTTGAGAAATTGTGTTGTTTATTGTAAACTATTAACAAGTCAACGTGAAAATAGTAAAAATCATAGGTATCTTCTTGCTTGTCGGCTACTTATTGCTTTGTGCAGGCTTATACTTCGGTCAAGATCAAATATTATTCAAGCCTAAAAAGCTATCTGAAGACCACCAGTTCCCTGCTGGACAAGAAGTAGAAATACCTGTAGCAGAAGGAATTAGTCTTAATTGTTTATCAGTCAAAGAGCCTAATTCAAAAGGGGTTATTTTGTATTTACATGGCAATAAAGGTAGTATACGCCGATGTTTGCGCCAAGCACAGACCATGTCTGGAAATCAATATGATCTTTTCCTTGCTGATTATCGAGGATATGGTAAAAGTGATGGGCATATTTTTTCCGAAGCACAACTTTTTAAAGATGTCCAAATTGTCTATGATTATTTAAAAAAGCAGTACCGAGAAGATCAAATTCAAATAGTCGGTTATTCTTTAGGAAGTGGGATGGCTTCTTGGTTGGCTGCCAATAATTCGCCTAAACGTCTTGTGTTAGTGGCTCCATATGTGAGTTTTATAGACTTAAAAAACCACTATATCCCTTTTGTACCGAACTTTTTAGTAAAATTCCCTTTAAACAATAAAGCACATCTAGCAACTGTTAAATGTCCTGTAACCTTGTTTCATGGTACCAATGACGAAGTAATACCTTTTGTATCTTCAAAAGAATTAGTTCAAGTCGATCCTACTAACATTAAACTAGTTACTTTAGAAGGAGAGAGTCATCGAGGTGCTATATTTAATAATTTATTTCGGTCTACTGTTAGAAAACTTCTGAAATAAGATCGCTCCGCTGTCGGATGTCAGATCGTTCTAGTTAGCTTACGCTAATGGAACTGTCAGGTGTCAGACTTATGATGTTGACCATATATGACGCATCTTAGGTCTAAGATGCAGCTTTGTGGTAGTGCATGTTTTCAAAAAATAATTATGGAAAAAGATGTAAGAATAGCTGTCCTCATAGATGGCGATAATATACCCTCTGCTTATGTAACAGAGATGATGGAGGAGATTGCGAAATACGGAAATCCAACTATCAAAAGAATTTATGGAGATTGGACCAATCCCAAACTCAATAAGTGGAAGAAATTATTATTACAAAATGCTATCACGCCTATTCAGCAGTATGGATATACAGTTGGTAAGAATTCGACGGATTCTGCCATGATTATTGATGCTATGGATATTTTGTATTCTGGTAAAGTCAATGGTTTTTGTATTGTTTCTAGTGATAGTGATTTTACTAGATTAGCGACTAGGTTGCGAGAGGCAGGAATGGCGGTCTATGGGATGGGAGAAAAGAAAACGCCTAATCCGTTCATTGTTGCCTGCGATAAGTTCATTTATATAGAGATCTTAAAACAAGAAGAGGAATTGCAGGAAGAAATAGTAGTGAGGGATAGCAAGGGCCAAGCCAAATCAAAAACTAAGACTACTAGAAAAGTTAAGAAGAATACTTATGAAAAGATTACACCAAAAGTGATCCGATTAATTTCTAATACTATTTCTGATTGTGCAGATGAGGATGGCTGGGCTTTCTTAGGGGATGTCGGTGGCTTGATACAAAAGAAGCAGCCTAATTTTGATTCTCGAATTTATGGCTTTTTGAAATTGACGCCGCTTATTAATTCTATTGGTAAGTTTGAGATTGAGCGCCGGGAGAATCAACGGGGGCGGTTTAAGTTGATTTATGTGCGTCGGAAGGAATGACTTTGATTTTTTTTGATTTTTCTGATTACGCTGATTTAGATGTTGACACTTACGTGCAGTTGTGATTAAATCTAAGTAATCAAAAAAAATAAAGGACAACAAATAATTAGGTTGTCTACATCTGATGTGTCAACATATAGATCAGCGTAATCAAGCTAATCAAAAAAATCAAAGTCTGCATTTTTGTAATTGACGTATGAAATCTATCCCCCTAAACTTCAAACAAGCCAACAAATACCTATCATCAATTCTATTAATAGGTATTGCATTAGGTGTTGCTAATTTTTCTTTAGGCTTTTGGCCAACTTTAGGGCAAAGTCTGTTACAACAAGTGTTGATTAGTTTTATCATTGGCTATTCTTTATTATTGGTTGTCACCAATGCGTCTCAATGGTTTTCTTCGGTTACTTCAGATATAAATAAATACCTGATACTACTTGCCTGCTTTTTCTTCATTGGCCTTTTGGGCGCAGAAGTCGAATCTTTAGTAAAGTCTTTTCTCTTTCAACAAACAGAGTATCATTTATTTAATAGTGGCAGTTATTTGTTTAATGGGATTTTAAGTTCGATACTAGGTTTCTCCTTTTATAATTGGCTTTTTCAGAAAGAAGCAACCATTAAAGAAGCGGTAATACAAGAACAACCAATACCTGAAATTCTCCACCAAGAAACGCCCCTAACGACTATACCTATCAAACAAGGAGAAAAGATCTCCTTACATCCTTTATCAAGCGTTCTTTATTTCGAAGCCTACGATAATTATTCTTTTCTATTTGATCGGGAAGGGAATAAACAACTCTGTAATTATTCGTTGATTTATTTAGAAAAAAAGCTACCTGCCAATTTCCTCCGAATCCATAGAAAATATCTGATTAATAAAGAGCAGCTTCTTCAAATTCAGCCTCATTTTAAAGGGCGATATGTGCTTACTTTTAAAGATAAAGGACGAAGTGTACTGACTAGTAGCACTAGCTATTCAGATGTTATTAAACAGCTCACTAAATTGTAGTACGCATCATCTCCTGATATGCCTCTCGTTGAAAACTTACCGTTTTTTCACCCAAAAAACGCCCCTATTCACCATTTTATAAGCCACTTTCGCCAGAAATGCCTGTTTTTAGGGATAAGGCACGACTACCTTTAGGAAAAAAACATTCCTTATGGCACATTCAATTAACATTATTCTTCACGTTCTTACGGGTACTATCGCTATCGTTATTGGCATATTAGCGTACACTAGTCAAAAGGGAGGCAAACGTCATAAACGATATGGACGCATTTTTCTTTGGTTCATGGCCATTGTTATTTTAACAGCCATGAATGGCGTCTTATTTTTTAGAGATCGGCCCTTTTTAACAGTAGTAACTTTCTTAGCTTTTTACACTTCTTATTCCGGATATCGGGTGTTAAAAACGAAAGAAACAGGTTTTCAATTAATCGACTTTTTGGTGATGCTGGTCGTCTTTATAGTTGCGATTTCTTTTGTTGTTCGTATGGAATCTGCTAATATTCTTTGGAATGCAAAAGTGGTGTATTATCTGTTGGGATATGTCTTGCTTATTGTTAGCTTTGATATGGTTCGATTCTTTTTCCCGCAGGTCATTAAATCACCCAAATTTTGGATATACGATCATATTTATAAAATGACTGGTTCTTTTACTGCGCTAATTTCGGCGGGTGTAGGAACTGTTTTCGCTAACTATGAACCTTTGAATCAAATTATGCCAGCTATTTTTGGGACTGTTTGGTTGGTCTTTTGTTTAGTCTACTTTCCGCGTAAAATGGATTATTAATCCACTAAAAAAAGGAGCCAGACTAACAACGTTCTTTACCCATAAAGAAATCTCCATTCTCCGAAGAATACAATCAATACTTCTCTTCTCTACTTTTAAAAAAGCTTCTTTTTCACAATTACTTGTTGGCAAATAGGTGAGCACACCTATTTGATTCCAAAATCAATAGCCATAACTATATATTCAAAGTATTATCCTTATTTTTGCAAGCTGTTAGGACAACTTTAATTTTGTAAGGTTGTTCTACCTTATTAAGGACTAATAAACCTGAAAGAACTATATATTACAACTATTATTAAAAGCATTATTAATTTTTAAAGTAGACAATGAGTAGCAACGTATTTCATCCGCTTCAAGTAAGTAATATTCAACAAGAAACAGCAGATACGGTATCTGTATCCTTTAGTGTACCCTCTGCTTCTGCCGATACCTTCAAATATATACAAGGACAATATTTGACCTTAAAGTTTACTATAAATGGGAAAGAGGAAAGAAGGGCCTATTCTATGAGTAGTAGTCCTTTAGAAAAGGATTTAACGGTATCTGTCAAGCGAGTACCTAAAGGTTTAGTCTCTAACCATATTAACGATAATGTAAAAGCAGGGGACACCGTAGAGGTAATGCCACCTGATGGCAGATTCTATATTCCTTTAAAAGAAGAAAATAGAAAAACCTATTATTTGTTTGCAGCAGGTAGTGGGATTACGCCTATCTTTTCTATTTTAAAAACAACTTTGGAGCAAGAGGCTCAAAGCACTGTCTTTTTGTTCTACGGAAACAGCAATGAAGGAACCATCATTTTTAAGGATGCTTTGTCTCAATTAGAAAAGAAATATACTGGTCAGCTAATTGTGGAACATGTATTGAGTCAACCAAAGAAAGAAAAGCAAGGTGGTTTAGGTGGTTTTTTCAAAAAAGCTAAACCAACTTGGCTCGGTAAAACTGGGCGTATGGAGGCTCCAATGGTTAATAAATTATTAGGAGAACATACTGCACGTACTAAAGCTGTGGAGTATATGGTCTGTGGGCCAACTGGTTTTATCACGACTGTAGAAAATGCTTTAAAAGCGAAAGAAATTGATGCCAAAAATATTCATATAGAGTATTTCGGTACGCCTCCTTCCGATGGTGCAACGGCTGCTACTGGAGCAGGTGCAGGAACGGTTAAAGCTATATTAGAAGGTAAAGAAATAACAGTCAATGTTCCAGCTGATAAAACGATATTAGATGTTTTATTAGATAATAATTTTGATCCACCTTATTCTTGTACTTCTGGTGCTTGCTCTACTTGTATGGCAAAAGTAACAAAAGGAGAGGTGTCTATGGATGCTTGTTTTGCCTTAGATGATGAGGAGGTAGCAGATGGTTTTATTTTAACTTGTCAAGCGCACCCTACTAGTGCAGATGTTGAAATTTCTTTTGATGTCTAAAGAGACCGCTTCGCTGTGAGAGGTGAGACCGTTGCACTGTCAGATCGCCTACGGCTGTCAGATTTATGATACCAGATCGCTACGCTGTGAGAGCGCTGTCAGATCGCCTACGGCTGTCAGACTTATGACGTTGACACTACTTGATGTTGACGAGAGTTTCAAATATTCTTGTAATTTAAAATCTATCTTTACACTGCGTTATGCATCTGACAGCCGTAGGCGATCTGACTTCTGACAGCGCAGCGGTCTGACTTCTAACAAATACTATGAATCCAGAAATCTACATAAAAGGCGCAAGAGCCAACAACTTAAAAAACGTTGATTTAAAGATACC
>JALZWC010000771.1 GCA_023300255.1 Saprospiraceae bacterium
TAGTAAAGGTGTCAAAATAAAGTAGACCATTATGATTTTTTAAATATTGGTTGTCAACGTCTTACGACTTCATACTTCATACTTCACTTATTATTGACACACTACTTATCTCTTTTTTAACTGACGATCTATCTGGAAGGATTAAAAAAAAAGCAATAAAAATTTGTAATTATGAATAAAAGAGTGTTACATTTGTAGTGTACTAGTTTACTAATACACTGTATCGTCAAAACAAAACTATAAATATTAAAACCAATAATGATAGATATACAAAACGTACAATTTGGTTATAGGAGAAGAGATCAATTATTTAAAGATTTAACCTTACAGATACCCACTGGAAACATATATGGTTTGTTAGGTCGAAATGGAGCAGGGAAAACCAGTTTATTAAAATTGATTAGTGGTTTAATATTTCCTAAAGGAGGAGAGATATCGGTAATGGGGTATCAACCAATGGATCGACTACCTACTTTTTTATCCGATGTTTTCTTTATACCTGAAGAGCCGCATATACCAGAAATGCGTATCTCAAGATATGAAAGTACCTACGCTCCTTTTTACCCAAAATTTAATCACGAACAGTTTCAGCAGTATTTAGCAGATTTTGAAATTAGTGGAGATCAAAAACTGACTGGTTTATCTTATGGTCAAAAAAAGAAAGTGATTATGGGATTCGGTTTGGCTTCTAACTGCCGACTATTAATTTTAGATGAACCTACGAATGGTTTAGACATTCCTTCTAAAAGTCTATTTAGAAAATTATTGGCAGGAGCGATTAATGATGATCGAGCATTTATTATTTCTACGCATCAAGTTAGAGATATGGGAAATTTAATCGATCCGATTATTGTGTTAGATGCGGGAAAGATTATCTTTCAAGAGTCTTTAGAGTCAATCGCAAAACGACTTAGTTTCGAATTAAGTCATAGCCTTGCTGAACCAGAAGAGGCGTTTTATGCAGAACGAGTACCGGGAGGGTACTTGGCTATCTATGAAAATAAAGATGGAGAAGAGACGGAAGTAGATATTGAAGTATTATTTAATGCAATTGTATCCAAGCGGGAACAAATTCAAGCACTTTTTAAAACCGTTTAAGTTTACAAATTAAGTTGTACAAATTAAAAAAGCAAAACAATGGAAACCAACTCTAATTTCTCTATACAACGAATCGGTTATTTGATTCGAAAAGATATTTGGGAAAGTCGTAAAGTAGCAGGTATCATAGGAATGGCAGTCTTTGGATTTTTCTTTATGATTTTTATGTCCTTTTCTAAAAGGGCAAATGATACGCCACATGAAGTATTATATCCTATGCTTTTATTTGTTGGTGGATTTATTTTTACTAGTATTATTTTTAGAGAGTTATATACTAAACCAAGGGGGCAATTTTATTTAACCTTACCAGCCTCTAATTTCGAAAAATTTTCTAGTAAATGGCTAATCTCTGCTATACTTTATCCTGTAGCTATCACGCTCTCTTATTGGTTGTTTTCCATTATTGCGAATGCCGTTTACACCTATTTGAATGGCGAATCGCTAGTGGGATTCATGACAGATTGGACGAGAGATCTAAAAGATCTAATTCCTATTTATATAGTAATTCAATCTGTTTTTTTTCTAGGAGCCATTACTTTTACGAAGTATAATATTTTTAAAACGTTCTTCAGTGTTTTCGTATTAGGTATTTTTTTAATGATTGTTTCTGGGTTTTTATTTCGATTTATCATGTGGGATTATTTTAGTGGGATGGCCTTTGATCCGCAAACAAATGGAATGAGATTAGATATAAGTAGCTCTATGCAAGTTTTTATACAGGACTATGTGTTGGATGCTGTAAAGTACTTTTTCTGGCTAGGCATTGCGCCATTTTTATTGTTGGTTAGTTATTTTAAATTGAAAGAACGAGAAATATGAAATTTACCAAACCTAAAGCCATCTATATGCAAATCGCAGATTATATTAGTGACAATATATTGGAAGCTAAACTGAAAGAAGGAGACCGTATTCCGTCTGTAAGAGAGATGGCTGCCCAAGTAGAAGTTAACCCGAATACCGTAGCAAGAACCTATTCTTATCTACAAGAAAAGGAAGTCATTTTTAATAAAAGGGGCGTAGGTTATTTTATAGCAGCAGATGCTTTAGAAAAAACTAGAACGTTGAAAAAAGATGCCTTCTTAAAACAATACTTACCAGATTTTTTAAAGATGATGAAGTTATTAGATCTGAAATTAGAGGATATTGAAAGTTTGGCGAAATAATTTTTATAACTTTAGTAACGACAAAGAATCATGAAAATGAAACGATCAACTTATTCCGTTTATCTATTGGTGATTTTTACTTGTTTGTTATTTGTAGCAACGATCAAATTAAGTATGGGAGATGTTGGAATGCAAATTTTAGGGATGCAACCAATCCCTGAACTAGACGAACAAATAGTAAAGGAAGAGGTGGTAATGTGGACTTCTTTCCAAATTAAGTTTAAGTAGAATTATTTTTGATTAAACAGTAAATGATTTTAATCAAAAAAATAAACAAAACAAAAATGAAAACCAGTAATAAATTATTAACAGCGGCGCTATCCTTTATCGTATTATTAGGATTGGTCGCAATGATTACGACAAGAGCTTCTTTGGTACCACGCGGGATAGGGGATGGAGACGAATTAATTACAGGTAGTGGGGAGGTACAGAAAAAAAGATTAGAAGTAGCTAGCTTTTCTAAATTATTAGCAATGGATGGACTAGCATTTACTATAGTCGCTGGGGAAGAATTTGTCGAAATCGAAGCGGAAGAAAATCTATTGGATTACTTCGAGACGGTTGTAGAGGGGGACAGGTTACAGATGAATATAAAGGAAGGATATAGCCTTAATCCATCTCCAGAAAAAAAAATAAAAGTGACTGTAGGATATGAAAACTTGCATAATATTAGAGCGAATGCGAATGCTAGTGTTGTTAGTCAAGATACGCTCTTTACAGAGTCTTTAAGTTTAAATGCCACTAGTGGTAGTAGAATAAATATACAGGCAATTACTAAGAATTTAGATTTGACTGCGAATAGTGCAGGGCAAATTATTTTAGCAGGGAGTACTTCTTTTATTAAGGGAAGTGCTAATAGCGGTGGTGCAATCAAAGCAGAGGAGGTGACTAGTATTACTGGAGAGGTCAATTCTAATAGCGGTGGACAAATCAATGTATTCGTAAGAGACTATTTAGAAGCATCTGCTAATAGCGGTGGCAGTATCCGATATAAGGGGGATCCTAAAGTGGATCAACGATCTAATAGTGGGGGGAGTATTTATAAAGGGTAGGGGATAAACACCACTAAAAAATTGTAAACATGAATAGATTAATTTTAAAAATGTCTCTCGACATTTTTGTAAAGTATGCTAGTAGTCTTTCTTTTTTATTGTTTTTCACAATAACATGTGTTGCTCAAGTTTATCAAGGTGAAATAAGAGATGCTGTTAGTGGAGAATCTTTACCTTATGCTAATTTCGGAATAATTGGTAAAAATAAGGGAAAGATTAGTAATGAACTAGGCATTGTTAATGTGGATTTAAGTGGGATGATTAATTCTGATAGTTTAATGATTAGTTATATTGGTTACAAATCAAAAGTATTCTTAGTAGAAGATTTTGATTTTTCCAATTCATTAATTGAACTTTCCCCTAATGCGTATGAGTTGCAAAATATTCAAGTAGTTGCTAACCGAAAAGCTATTAAAATTGGACACAAAATTAATAGGTTCAAAGGTTTTACTGGTTGGGGAGCTAATAGTCCTTCTGAAGGGGTATTAAGAGGTACTGTTATTGAGGCATCAAAACATCCTATATCTCTTAAAAGACTAGCTGTAAAAATCCACCAGAATACCTTTGATAGTGTGAGGTGTAGGATACATATTTATGAGTTTGAAAATGACCAAATAGGAAAACAGCTTTTACGAAACAATGTTTTTTTTACAACGAGTCAGAAAGGATGGGTTTTTGTGGATGTAGAGAAAGAATCCATATGGATTGATAAAGATTTTGCGGTTGGTATTGAATGGGTTGACGCTTGGACGGATAGACCAGATTTTGAACGCCACATGTTAACTATTGCTTTAAGGAAATCGGAAGGCTTTTTTTTAGCTCGGAGTACAGCACATCAGAACTGGGGAATTAATACTGGATCGAGGATACCTGCGTTTTATGTAGAAGCTTTTAATTATAAATAATCAACTCAAAAAAAACTAATTGGTTATGCTAGTGATAATATTGAAATTAGTATTTTAATATCTGTAATTTTAATCATAGTAAACTAATTTTATATTAAAATATTTTATAATATGAAATCCATTACTTCTTTTTTATTGCCATTACCTCCAATCGTTCTTGAAAAGTAACCGTTAATTCATCCAAATCCAAGGCACATAAATTCCCCATACCTTCATAAGTAAACCAACAACCTCCATCAATATTGATAGCTGGTGTTTCTTCTAATTTTGATAAGCTTTTAATAATTTTTTCCTTGTGCAGGGGTGTATGTCCATGTACAATCTTGCGACCAGCCAACCATTCTTTATTAATACTGTCTTGCCAATTTCTTATCCAAATCATACTTTTCGTATCTGCTAATGGATTAGCGTTTTCGAATGACAAACCAGCATGAACTAATATATAGCCTTCTATTTCAAGATAAGAATCTAACTCCTCCATCCATCCAATGTACTTTTCTGGAATCTCCCTCACATGCTGTACTTCAAAACTTCTTAAGGCTTCTGGATAGACTTTATAAATGGATTCTCTAGGATGATATTCCTCTAATAGCATTTGTTCATGATTACCTAGCAAGCAGTGAACGGTATAACCTGTTTCTTGCAAATGCCAAATATAGTCGATGACTTCTTTACTGTAAGGCCCTTTATCAATATAGTCGCCTAACAGAAATAAAGCATCCGCTGTAGTCAATTCAATTTTTTGAAGCAAAGCTTTAAAGCTGTCTAAGCAGCCGTGTATATCAGAGATAGCAATTCTGCGCATATTTTTTTGAGTAGAGAGTAGAGAGTAGAGAGTAGAGAGTAGAGAGTAGAGAGCAGAGAGCAGAGATGGATTTCGTTTGAAAGGTAACTAAATTTTATTGTTTGCAAATGAATTCAGTCTCTATTCTCTATTCTCTATTCTAGCTTATAGCATGTTTGGTCAATCGACACTTAACCCGCAGAATTTGTTGAATATCTTCTAGGTCAATGGTGTATGGTTTGTAGACATCTCCATTATCGGAAATCAATCTTAGTTGATTAATCTGATTTTGATTTTTGACTTGTTGAATCCTCTTAGCGACGACCACATCAGAAACAACTACATATACATGATTATCTCTTAGCGGCTGTTCTCGTTCGACTTCTTCACAAATAACCAAGTCTCCATTCGTAATAGTAGGCATCATACTATCCCCACTAATTTCAAAAGCTTTTAAATCACCTTCTAATCCAGGAATAGAAAATCGTTGTAGATTATTTAAGTAGTCATTGTCTTGATGAGAAACCGCATATCCAGCTATAGCTTTATCAGGTATTAAAGAAATATTATTTCTAATAGGTCGCTGAATTTTATCTGAATAAGGTCTAGCGGGAAGGTCGGTTGTATGAAAATGAGGAAGGAAAAGCGTTTCACTATTGCCGAACATAAAATTAGCATTAATTGCATATGTATCAAACAATTTGTTTAATTGATCTACTGTAATATTCCGTTGTCCTTTTAAAATGCTGTTGACAACGTGATTATAAGTACCTAATTTTTTAGCAATATCAGACTTACCTCGAATTATGTTTAATTTTTCTAGTTCTTCGAACACTTTTTTAAAACGCTGATTTACAATGTTTTGTGAAAAATCATTCATTTTTTATAAACTTTTTGTTTTAAATAAGTTGTTTAATTTAAAACAATTGTTTTAATTTGCAGTGTGGTTGAAACAAAAATGTTTTTATTTTTTGTTTCAAAAAGAATAAAGATACAAAAAAGAGCTAAAAAACATCTGATATGTTGAATCCAAAACCCAATTCTATTCAAGTAGCAGTTAAAAAAGAACAACCAACCAACAGTTTGTATGAAACGCCTAATAAACCAGGTGTGGCAAAAGAGGTGAACGCCTCAGAGATTCCATTTTGGGTCTTGCTATTAAAACTGCTAAAATCTACTCGTACTCCTTTCATCTCCGGGAAGCATCAATTTATTAAAAAGTACAAGGAGTATTTTGGTAAGCAGCCATTTCCTTGGTTTAAATTATCTTTATTAGCCTTGGGCTTATACATGCTTCTTCAAAAAGACATGCATTTTCAAGTCAATATGAAAGCACCCGAACAGGTGTTCTCAGATGATCGACAAGAAAATGAGCCAGCTGCTTTATCAATGAGTTTAACGCATTTGGGGGAGGCATTAAGGGGCGCTGCTTTTTCTAAAGAAGTGACACCAACAACATCTGCTTCAGCCCTGCCTTATTCTAAAGAAGTAGTTGCACAATATGTACAACGCTTTTCTAGAATCGCCATTATGGAAATGCAGAAATACAAAATTCCTGCTAGTGTCAAAATGGGACAAGCTATTTTAGCTAGTCAAGCAGGAGGACATCTACTTTCTAATAAATACAATAATCATTTCGGTACACTATGTAATCAAGAGAGTGCTTCTTGTGTACCCTATCAATCTAATGGGACCTCTGTCAATATTAAATCTTATAAAAGTGCATGGGATGCATGGAGAGATCACAGCGAAATGATTTCTAAAGGAAAATACGCAAGCTTAACCGCACACGGAAAAGACTATAAGAAATGGGCGGCGGGTATTGCAGAGATTGGCTACGGAAATAATCAAGAATATAGTAAACAGTTGATCCAAATAATTGAGTTGTATGGATTAGCTGATTTAGATAAAAAGTAAGAGGCTAGAGTAGAGGGATTTAGCTGGCAGGTAAATTATTTGCCAGCTTAAATTCTCTGTCCTATTCTAGTTAAAGAAACCATTGACAAATGTTGTAATATGTGTTTAGACTAAGTGTCTTTCCTTTTCTCATTTGGTTTTCTCATAGTCCGTTTTGGGGCCACCGTTAGGTGGTCTTTTTTTTTGCCCTATAGGGAAATGAAATTTTGTTAAGGGGAGTTTTGGTAGTTGCGAAAAAATCATAAATTTTAAATCATACCTCATACATCATATATCTACCTAGTTTACCTTAACGGATGTATGATGTATGATGGTAAGCGTTCAGTGAAATACGTCTTTGCCGAAACCAAAAGTACGAGTAACTTTGCTACATAAAAAATAAATTATTATGAGTCAAGAAAAAGTTACTCGGATGACAAAAATAGTACAAGGCTTTACCGATTATGTAGGCACGAAGAAATCGTACTGTGAATCGCATCAAGTCAAGCCACAAGTATTTGCTTATTGGCATAAGAAATTACAGGGATCTATGAAAGGATCGTCTCATTTTACACCTATATCATTACAAGAGAGCAAAATGCCAGTAGAACTAGAATTGTGCTACGGCAATGGACGAAGTATTCGCCTGCCCTCTACTACACCAATATCTCTACTTGAGCAATTATTAAAACTACAAATCGATGTTTAGTTTAGGAGAACGACATAAATACTATCTATATAATGGTTGGGTAGATATGCGAAAGGGCTTTAATGGATTAAGTGGTTTAGTAAGAAATGATCTAGGCTTAGATCCACTAACAGGGGATGTATATATCTTCATTAATCGGAGTCGGAATAGGATGAAATTATTGGTATGGGAACAAGGGGGCTACGTATTATATTATAAGCGTTTGGAACAAGGGCGTTTTCGCATTACCAATACACCAGAATCCGGATTAAGTTTGGAATATACATGGGAAGGATTAATGCTATTGGTAGGAGGAATTGAGCGAACAAGTCTGCGACGACACAAGCGATTTTCATTAAAAAATAGACCTAAAAAAGAAGTGCAAAAAGTGGGATAGTCTGGTTAGTTTTTCGTATTTTTACTATGCATGAAAGGGTATATTAAAATAGAAAAACACGAACAAATAGCACTAGAATTTAGTGCTTATAAAAAGGAAGCTTGCATAAAGATAGCCGACTTGCAATTTCAATTATCGGAATTGAAGCGCTTGATCTTTGGCGCAAAGAGTGAAAGATATGTTCAAGATATACCCGATGAACAATTGAGTTTATTTGAGCAAGAGAAAAAAGAGATAGAAGAAAAATATACGCAAGAAGTAGCAGCACATAAACGCACAATAAAGGAAAAGAAAAAGCCAGCTCGTTTAAAATTACCAAGTCATTTACGAGTAGAAGAAATTACGCTAGAGCCAGAGATAGATACCAGTAATATGGTGTGTATTGATGTAGTCGAGAGCAAAAGTTTAGCCTATACGCCAGCAGAATTATATATTGTACAAATTAATCGCCCTAAATACGTAGAACGTTATCAATCGACTGGTGCGAGTGATACAACTGGTGCGAGTGATACAACTGGTGCGAGTGATACAACTGGTGCGAGTGATATAACTGGTGCAAGTGATACAACTGGTGCAAGTGATACAACTGGTGCAAGTGATACAACTGGTGCAGAGATAACTTCCACAGATAATAAGTCAACTGCTAAAGGTCCTATATATATCGCTGATTTACCCAGTCGTTTTATTGATAAATGCATAGCTCATGAATCCTTATTGACTGCTATTTTAGTAGATAAATATGTAGATCACTTACCTCTTTTCAGAACACAAAGTCGAATAGAACGAACCGCAAAATTACGCATTCCTCGTTCTACTCTAAGTGGTTGGGTAGCTCAGAGTGCCGAAAAAATGCTCGTCATGTATACCAAACTCCAACAAATCGTTTTGCTGAGTTTTTACTTACAATTAGACGAAACTAGAATGGAGGTCTTACCAGAGAAAACAAAAAAAGAGGCAAATGCCCCACCCAATAAGAAAAAAAGTAAAAAAAGTAAAACCCATAGAGGGTTCTTATTTGGCTATCTTGCTATGCAAGAACAATTAGTGTTTTTTGAGTATGATAAAACTCGAACAGCAAACAATCCCCTACGCAATTTAGCCAACTATGAAGGTACTATACAGACAGATTGTTATAATATCTATGATCAAATAGAAAAGGTCTATGGTGAGCGATTGATCCTTTTTCACTGTCTCAATCATGCTAGACGTAATTTTGAAAAAGCTTTAGACAATGACGCTGCTAAAGCAGACTATGTATTGGGACAATTCCAACGACTCTATGCCATTGAAGAGGTCGCCAGAAGAAAAGAATGGTCGGCAGATAAAATAAAGCAAGTACGGCAAGAACAAGCAAAACCCATCTTGGAAAAATTGTTTGATTGGATGGAAGAAAAAAACGATGAAGTACTTCCTGCTAGTAGTATCGCTAAAGCATTCACCTATATGCTCAAACGAAAAAAACGTATGATGCATTACCTCTCTGATGGTCGATTGCATATTGATAATAACCCTATCGAAAACACCTTTCGTAAAATAGCGGTCGGTAGAAGAAATTATTTGTTCGCTGGTTCACACCAAGCAGCACAACATGCTGCTATGTTTTATTCCTTCTTTGCTTGTTGCCACCTACATGATGTCGATCCTACCCAATGGCTACAAGATGTCATGCAACGTTTGCCAGAACATCCCGTCAATCAAATTGAACAACTCTTACCTCATCTGTGGAAATCTCAACAAACAGATCCTTCTTAGCATAAAAAAATCGTACCTATGATCATAGGTACGATTTGTTAATAACGTGTTTAAAATATAGTCGTTCCTGACTATTTGCTCAAGGAGTACGCCACAGCCTCTTTGTATATATCGAAATAGATATACAGAGAAATATTTAGATTTATTTATTTTTGTAGTGTTAAATCGGTAAGTGGTACAGTCAATTGTATGACTTAAAACAAATGTAATACATCTCTTCTAATTTATCTAATTTTTCGTAGCTTTTCTTGTTATGTACTTTACTGAACGCTTACATATCTTTTACTTCTTTCAATTCATAGTCATTTTCTAAATTCTTTATTTTTTTTAAATATCTATTCCAAAAATTTCCAAATGTTGATTTTGTTCCTGTATAATATACTCCAATGAATTTTGTACTTAATCCATTAGGGTCGTATTTGAATAACTTATTTACATGTGATGTAATTTCTCTTGTATTGTAAGCGTTCGGTGAAGTACATCTCAAAAAAAGGTGATAAAAATTAGGCAAAGCAGAACAGATGTATTATATTTGCTATACGCTAGTCAACCGAGCACTCCACTTACCGATCTAAATTATACAAAAATAAATAAATCTAAACATTTCTCTATATATCTATCAGGGTATATGCAAAAGAGGCTGTGGTGTACTCCTTGCGCAAATAGTCAGGAACGACTATATTGTAAACACGTTATTAATTAACCGTATCTATGACCATAGATACGGTTTTTTTATGCTAGGAAGGATCGACTTGTTGTGGCGTCCAAAGATGAGGAAGTAGTTCTTCAATTTTATTGATCGGATGATCTGGCAGGCGTTGCATCACATCGGTTAGCCAGTCTAAAGGATCTACTTCATGCATTCTGCAACAAGCAAAAAAGGAATAGAACATGGCTCCCCGTTGTGCGGCTTCATGAGAACCTGCGAAGAGGTAATTTTTCCTGCCTACTGCGATTGGGCGGATTGCATTTTCAATAGGATTGGTATCAATATTTAATCGACCATCCGTCAAGTAATGCATCATGGTCTTTTTTCTTTTAAGCATATATCCCATGGCTTTGCCGATTGGACTTTTGGGAAGCGTTTTCGGAGACTCTTCTTCCATCCAAATATATAATGCTGCTAACACAGGTTTGGCTTTTTCTTGTCGAACTTGGTAGCATTGTTCTACTGACCAATTCTGCTCTTTAGCTTGTCGTTCAATTGCATATAATAACTGGATTTGTTGCAGGGCATGACTGGCCAATTGTTGATCATTAGCGAGTGCTTTTTCAAATTCTCTTCGACCATGATTTAAACAATGATAATGCGTAAAATCAGGATAGGCTTTACTGACTTGATCGTATACCTCATAGGCATCTGTTTGGATCGTACCTGTATATTGCTTAAGGTGCGCCATTGGATTGGTAGCTGTTCTAGAAGAACTATAATCAAAGAAGAGTAATTTCTTTTCTACGGCTAAATAGCCCCAATAATATCCTCGATGGGTTTTACTTTTTTTAGGTTTTTTTCTTTTGGCAGGAGGCTTTTTAACTTGTACTTCTATTCTTGTTTCATCTACCATTAAATAGGGTGCCTTTAAAACAATTTCCTTTAACTTTTTAAACACTGGAAGTAATCGATCAGCAGACTGTCCCAACCAACCACACATAGTAGACTTAGGAATAAGAACACCTAAACGATTGAGGCGCTCTCTTGTGCGATTTAGAGGTAGATGATCCACATATTTATCTGCAATAATAGCTGCTAATAAGGTCTCATCCGCTACACATTTTTCTATAAATCGGCTTGGCATTGGAGCGATATATATCTTTGTGGATTCCTCCTTTGTTGTTGTGTTCTCGGAAGTTGTTGGTTTTGATTTAGCTTTGTAATAGGGGCGCACTAATACTTTAACATACAACTCGGCAGGAGTATACATCAAAATATTTGTTCGTTCTTCTGAAATCTTCACCATTCCTTCTGTATCTTGGTCTGGCTCTATTATAACTTCTCTTCTTTCTAAATGTTCTGGTAATAGTAAACGAGCAGGTTTTTTCTTGGCTTGAGCTCGCTTCTTTTCATGGGCTGCAACTTTGATAGTTGGAGCTGGTTCCTCGGTAGGCGGTGGAGAAAACAATTGTAATTGTTCAGGGTTTTGCTCGCCAATAAAGCGTTCGCTTTTTGCACCATAAACTAAACGTTTGAGCTGTTCCAATTGGAAGGACAGCATTTGATATTTAGCTTCTAATTCTTTATATTTTTCTATTTCAATATACCCTTTCATTGTCCTATAAAGATACAAAAAAAGATACATATTTTAAGCTATATCATCCTGTTTTTTTATAAGAAAATCGCTTTCTTTTTCGCACCGATTGCAAGTCAATTCCTTTTACAATAAGCATTAGTTTTTGCCAACTTATTAGACTACTTTTTGGGCGTAATCCCATAATTTCCCAAAAAGCCTAGTAAAGTAAGAATGCCTATTTTGAGGATTATACCACTAATCAAAAAATAGAAGATGCAAACTATACTTACTAGACTGGACGAAATTACTGAAAATTTTAAAAGTATTTTAAAAAAGAAAGAGGCTACACTAATAGAGAATATAGAGAATGGAGCATTTATAAACTTAGAAAGAGAGCTAAAAGAAATAACGGATAATTTTGCTAAAGATTTGACGGAGAGCATTTTAAGGGAAGCTGTCGATAGTCCAGAGCTGGCGAAAAAAGCAAAAGAGCTAGGGGAATCGAAGCGTTTAAAGATTCGTAAAACGACGGTAGAAATTTACATATGGAATGGACAACGCATACGGATTCCTTCCTATTATGGTAGCCCCAAAGTGAATTACACTAAAAAAAAGAAAGGGCGAAAGAGAAAACGAGGGCCAAATGGGAGTGGTAGTCATCTATTATTAGACTATTGGGGTTTTCTAAGTAAATCAAGTCCTAGCTGTTATGGTTTAGTAGCCTTATTAACAGTAGTGTGTCCCTCCTTTGACTTAGCCGTTAAAGTCCTAGAGCAGCAAGGACTACCTATCAATAGCAAAACAGTTAGACGAATAGCCTTAAGTCTAGGTAAAAAGAGTATGAAATATAGGGTATTAATGAATGTAGGCAAAACAGAAACTTTGGCTGGTAAACGAGTAATAATTAGTGTTGATGGAGGGCGGACAAGAATTAGACTATCAAAGAAAGGTGCTGATAATGAATCGGTTAAGTACCCTAAATTTGATACCCCGTGGAAAGAACCTAAACTACTGGTCATACAAGAGATTGGAGCGGATGGACAAATTAATAAAAAATCGCTTCCAATTTATGATACGGTTTTAGGAGACGCCAATGCTATTTTCAAACTCTTAGCAGATTATTTAAAGCAATTAAATGTTCAATCAGCAGATAAGGTATTATTTATTGGAGATGGAGCTAAATGGATATGGAATAGAACAAAAAAATTATTTGAAGGTTTAGGACTGCAAGCTAGTCAATATATTGAAGCCATTGATTATTATCATGCAGTACAACATCTTTATAAAACCATAGGGCAACTTCCAGTTAAAAATTTAACGGATATAGACAAAGCTACACTCACAGCGGAAATGAAAAAATTACTTTGGAAAGGAGATGTGACTAATTTAGTCAAGCGACTTAAGCAACTTGGAAAGGGTAATTTACCCAAAGTGAACAGCTTACTTAATTTCTTTGCCAAACAACCTAAGCTATTCAATTACAGTTATTTAAAAGAGGTAAAAATGCCTTGTGGGAGTGGTATCGTAGAAAGTGCTATCAGAAGAATTATCAATCTTAGATTCAAAGCACCTTCTTCTTTTTGGTTGCCACATAATGTAGAACCTCTTATGTTTTTAAGGGGCATTGCTTTAGCTGGTAGATGGAACAACTTCATCCATACTTTTGCTAATTTTAAAAAGTGAAATTATGGGATTACACCTAGCCAGATGAATAACAATATAGGGTCTTCCTGCAACTTTTGGTACTTAAAAAGAAGTCCGCTACAATAGTTATTATCCAGTTTTTAATTGTTTTGGATTCGGATTCATCTGTATAATTTTGTCTGGAGGTGTTATAATTTTTTGTACGACTTGCGGCTTCTTTTTTGGCAACTCCTTAGTAGTCTTTAAAGCCTGTTTTCTTTTAGCTAAAAAAGAAGGGCCTGCTCGCTGGGTAGCAAACCAATTTTGAACATCCTCTATTTTGATTGTTTCAAGAGCTTGTTGAATGGTGTGTGCATCTGTACTTCCTGTTCTGGCGGACATGCCTAAGACTAAAGGGGTCATTCCTTTGAGCCAGTGGGAGGCATCTTTAGATTTATACCATCCAAACAAAGACTCAATAATATCTGAGGTAGCCAAATAGGTATTAGTATCTGGTAATAAAGTCGCTTGCTCCTTTAGTCGTTTCATCAACGGTTGCCAAAATTTTTCTAGCAAATCGGTAGGTAATGCCACTTCATAATCTACCCATTTATCTATTAGTGCTTTGGATAACCCATCTGTTTTTAGCTCTTTTTGTAATTGACTAATGTACTTCACTAAAGTGATAAGCACACAAATAAAAGGAAGATGTTCAAGCAAGTGACTAAAATATTTTTTGTATACTTGTTCTCCATCATGCACTAAGTCTAAGCAATCCATATTTAGGGGCAGCTTTAATTCTGCTAGTTGCTGGAGTGCTATTGCTTGGCTAGGTGCTTTTATTTGTTGTACTTCTTTTATTTGTGTATCAGACAAAATTTCCATACTACTACTAGCTATTTGCCAATTCTGAGCTAACAAACTAAAATCCCCTCTAGTCTGATAAGCTAACCAGCGATCTAAGTAATCTGCATAGTCATATAAGTTCATATAACGAGCAGTGCTACGAAGCGTACGAGGAGCTATAAAACCAATAGCTGATTGTTGGGTACGTTTCTGGATACGCCCTAATTCTTGGGTTAAACCAATCCATTGCTCGTTTTCTGATAGAAATTTCTTTAATTCGCAGCCTACTAAATGACTTACATCGTAGCTCGAAATTACTTCACTTAGTAATTCCTGATGTGCGTCTTTCCATAAGCGTTGTCCTCTAAGTAAATTACTTCCACTATCCGAAACGATTTGAAGGGGAACACCTGTACGGGACATGGCTGCCTCTAAACGGGCGTGTACATGCTCTCCTGTTGCACTTGTTGTGATAGACAAATCTATTACTTGTAATTGGGAAAAATTTAAATTTTGATCACTCGAATTACGCCATGCTAACATGCGAAATCCTAGTATTAATAAACAAGATTCCGAACCCATTTGGATGCTATAGTCCATAATATATACCCAATCATTCGACTGTTCTAAGGGCTGTTGTAGTTTATACAAACCTACACGTAATACCCACTGACGAACCACACTATAGCTCGGTATTTTTGATATATCCAGATGTCCAGATAAAACTTCCCAATTTTTCCCGATGGCTCGAAAACTGGTACTGCTATTTAAATACCATTCTATACTCGTTGATATTTGCCAGGAATTGTAAGTACTACCTACTACAGAATTTGAACCTCCTTGCTCTATTACAATATTATTAGAAGAACTGTATTGCTCCAACAAAATTTGTTTCGCTTCTACTTCTTTATACTTTTTTTTATACTTGATAGCACTCCTTTTCAAGTCTCTAACTTGGATTTGTAAAGACCGTTTCTCTCTTTGATTCTTCATCGACCGTTCTTTCCATTTTTTGCTCCGTTTGTCCAGCTTTTTGATTAAATTGCCTGGACTTATATTTTTGTGTCCTAATAAATCTATTGGCTTACTCATATTTTTTTTCTGCCAATAAAATTAACGTACTTTTTTAAGTATTAAAAGTTGCAGGATTTATTTCCGCGTAAAATCATTACTATTCATCTGCCTAGCTTGTTCCTCTGCAATTAGTATGTGGAAAGTGTTGGTGCCTAAATCTATTACGGCAATACGGTTAGGCATAGGTGGTGTATTATTTAGGAGTTGGTTT
>JALZWC010000772.1 GCA_023300255.1 Saprospiraceae bacterium
AAAACCTATTGGAGACTTATTTTTAAATCTAATTAAGATGATAGTGGTTCCGCTAGTAGCCTTCTCAATCGCTAGTGGAGTTTCTAATATGGGAGACATCAATAAGTTAAAACGAGTTGGAGGAAAGACTATATTGTTTTATACCATAACAACCGCTTTTTCTGGAGTGATTGGACTCGCCGTCGCACATATGATCGCACCTGGACAAGGTTTTGAAATTGGTATTATTTCAACAGAGCAAGTTGCTACCAAAGAGATGGCAAGCTTCTCTGAAACCATTCTTAATATGGTGCCGACTAATCCTTTTAAAGCACTTGCAGATGGGAATCTAATGCAAGTCATTGTCTTTTCTGTTTTCTTTGGTATCGGGATGACCTTGTTGGGTAATAAAGCCGAACCAATAAAAAAAGTGGTTGATACCGTCTCAGCGGTAATGCTGAAAGTGACGGGTATTATAATGGAATTCTCTCCCTATGGTGTTGCCGCATTAATTGCTGCCTCTGTTGGCGAATACGGACTGAAGATATTCGGACCACTGGCTAAGTTTATTTTGGCAGACTATGTTGGGATGATAGCTGTTGTATTGTTGTTATATATCTTTATGTTGACCTTCATCGCCAAAATATCGGTAAAAAAATTTTTCCAACATATGCCAGAAGTCTGGGCAGTAGCAGCAAGTACAACAAGCAGTTCAGGAACACTCCCCGTTACTATTAAAGTAGCAGAAGAAAAATTTAGTGTAAAAAAAGAGCTAGCCAGTTTTTCGCTTCCCCTTGGTGCAACGATTAATATGAATGGCGCTGCGGTGTATTATGCCGTTGGAATTATATTTGTTGCTCAGATTTATGGCATTGAAATTTCTATCTTTGAACAATTAACAACCATTGTCTTAGTAACCTTAATATCAATTGGTTCCCCAGGTATCCCCGGTGGCGGAATCGTTATGATGGTCATGCTCCTAAATACGATGGGTTTACCGACTCACATTATCGGTTTGATTGCGGCTATTTATAGAATTATAGATATGGGACATACTACTTTAAATGTAACGGGAGATATGGTGTCTACTTTATGTATTGCAAGAATGGAAAATTTATTTGAAGAAGACCGTAACACGGAATTTATTCCGTAAATGCGTTATGTATAAACGGAATAAATTCCGTGTTACTGTCACTTAAAAAAAAGATCAATGAATCACAACCCACCACAAGGAGAACTTTTTAGCAACGCCCTAACAAAAGAAATTAAAGAAAAATTTTACCATGTAGATATAGATCCCATTACCAATAAAAAAAGATTATTTTTCGATAATTCAGGTGGTTCTTTTAGATTGAAAGCGGCCAATGATATATTTAAAAAACTAGATGAATTACCCGATTGTCCAGAGCATAGCAATGGGACCGCTAAATGGTTGATGGAGATACAAGAGGAAGGATATCAATCAATCGAAACAATACTAAATAGTAGCTCAGGAAGTATCCTTACCTCGCTTACGGCATCGATGGTGATGTTTGATATGGTTAGAGCGGTAATGGAAAATATTCCTGGTGGAAATGTGGTGACAACGATGCTAGAACATCCATCTGCTTATGACGCGATGGTCTCTTATTCCGAAAAAATGGGTAAGGAACTAAGAGTAGCTAAAACAAATCCTTTGACGGGTGGGGTAGATGTAGACGAAATAATAAAACTGATTGATGAAGATACCTGCTTACTGAATTTCATGTATGCTTCCAATATTTCTGGTAGCTTACTCGACGCAGAAAAAATAGTAAAGGAAGCTAGAAAAATAAAACTCGATCTTTATATAATAGCGGATGCCGTTCAGCATGCACCTCATGGTCTTATTGATCTTAAAAAAGTGCCTGTTGATGGAATAAATTTTGCCCCTTATAAATTTTTTGGCCCTCGTGGTTTCGGTGTTGGTTATGTTTCCGAAAGACTTTCTAAATTAGCTCACAGCAAATTGATTGCTAAGCCAACTGATTTTTGGCAACTCGGCAGTCCTGCACCAGGGCACTTTGCAGCGATCACGGAAGTTGTTAATTATGTTTGTTGGATAGGGGAGCAGTACATCACTTCCAACGAGAGAAGAACGTTGTTCGTAGCGGGAATGACTAGAATCAAATTACAGGAAAGAGCCCTTATGCATGCACTATTGGAGGGGACGTCCAATATAGAAGGCATTAGGCATATAGCTGGGGTTCATGCTTACCTAGACCACAAAGATTTGACGAAGAAAGATTTTATAGTCGCTATTGGGTTTGACAATATAGGGTATAGAAAGGCGGTAGAAATGTATGAGGAAGCAGGCGTGATTACTTATGAGCGCTTATTATCAAGCCCTTATTCTTCTAGAATGTTGGAATCTTTTGGTTTGAAAGGATCTATCAGAGTGTCTCCTTTTCATTGTCATAGCTTAGCGGATATAGAAGCGTTTTTGAAAATAACAAATGAGATTTTATCTAACCACATAGGTACATAGAGCACATAGTGTAGAATTAAAACGGGAAGTTGCGGAACAAAGCTGTAACACAACTCTCTGAGTTGTGCACAAGCTAGACATGCACAACTCAGAGAGTTGTGTTACGTCTGCCCTACCAGTGAGAATTGAGCGGATACTTTTGTGTCTCATACTACTATACATAAGAAAAGAGCAGAGAATAGAGAGCAGAGAATAGAGATAAATTTCGCTTAAAAAATGACCAAATTTCGTTGTTTGTAAACG
>JALZWC010000773.1 GCA_023300255.1 Saprospiraceae bacterium
AAAATAAAAATCTAAAAATTAGCATGAAAAAAATATTGTTCTTTTTATTATTCGGTGTACTCTTTTCTCAATGTACGCCGAAAATATCAGATGCAGTTGGTGGTGCCAAAGACACAGTCAAGGATGCGGTAGAAGATGCTGCAACAGCTGCCATTAATCAAGAAACATTTAGACACTCGGCTCCGACCCCTGGTCCTGCACCTGTGATAAAAGTAAAAGATGCTGCCAATTTCACTTTAGCAAATGGTCTAAAAATAATTGTATCAGAGAATAACAAACTACCCGTTGTCTCCTTCCAAGTATTTGTAGATGTTCCTCCTTTAGCGGAGGGCGACCAAGCAGGTGCAGCTAGTATTGCAGGTGATTTACTAAGTAGAGGAACGACCACTAAAAAGAAAGCAGAGATTGATGAAGCAGTAGATTTTATAGGCGCTGATTTTTCTTCTTATTCTAGTGGCATTTATGCTTCTTCTTTAAAGAAGCATACAGAAACGTTGATGGCATTGGCAGCTGATGTTTTATTAAATCCTGCTTTTCCAAGAGAGGAATTTGAAAAAATTAAAACGCAGACTTTATCTGGTTTAGCCTCCAATAAAGATGACCCGAACGCGATTGCTTCTAATGTAGCTAGTGTTTTAAACTATGGCAAAGATCATCCTTATGGGGAAGTTGTAACAGAAGAAACAGTTGGTAATATTACCCTACAAAGTGCTAAAAACTATTACAATACTTACATGAAGCCGAACATCGGTTATGTAATTATTGTAGGAGATATATCTGCTGCAGAAGCTAAACCTTTAGCAGAAAAATATTTTGGCGGATGGGGTAAAGGTACTGTAACAAAGAAGGAATATGCAATGCCTAAAGCACCTGCTAAAACGCAGGTAGACTTTGTAAGTAAGTCAGGTGCAGTACAGTCGGTTATCAATGTAACTTATCCCGTAGATTTAAAGCCTGGAACAGATGATGTGATTCAAGGAAGGGTTTTGAATACCATTATCGGTGGATATTTTGGTAGTCGATTAATGCAAAATTTAAGAGAAGATAAAGCTTATACTTATGGAGCTAGATCCAGTCTTTCTTATGATCCTTATGTAGGCGTTTTCAAAGCTAATGCTTCGGTAAGAAATGACGTAACGCAAGGGTCTATTCAAGAATTCTTAAACGAGATGAATAGGCTTAGAACAGAAAAAGTATCAGAGAAGGAACTAACTTCCGTTAAAAATTTTATCACTGGTAGCTTTGCTCGATCGCTAGAAGATGGTCAAACAGTTGCTCGTTTCGCAAGAAATATTGCTAGATATAATTTGCCTGCAGATTACTATGCGACTTATTTAGAAAAGCTAAATGCTGTTACAGCTGATGATATTATGGCGATGGCTCAGAAGTATTTGAAGCCAAATAATGCGCATATACTAGTAGTCGGTAATAAAGGCGAAGTAGCAGAAACTTTAAGCGAATTTGGAGAAATTAATTATTATGATACGAATGGTAATAAATTAATTGTAGAAGAAAGTACTGCCGCAGCGAATATGACCGCTAATATGGTTATTGATAAATACTTATCTGCTATTGGCGGAAAAGAAAAGTTAATGGCGGTGAAAGACCTTAGTATGACAATGGGTGCAGAGATGATGGGACAACCATTAGAAATGACCCTTATACAAAAAGCGCCTAATAAGGTGATGACAAAGTTAACGTCTCAAGGTATGACTATGCAAGAGAGCGTCTTTGATGGAACGAAAGGAAAGCAAGGTCAAATGGGTCAGTCTGCTATGATGTCTCCAAAAGATATTGCTAGAGTAAAAAAACAAGCAACCCTATTTCCTGAAATGAAAATGGAAGAAATGGGTAGTACTGCTAAATTAGTCGGTACGGAACAATTGGATGGAAAAAATGCTTATGTGGTAGAAATAACAGATGCAGAAGGGAAAAAAACTACTAATTTCTTCGATACAAAAAGCTTCTTAAAACTTAGAGAAATCAATGTTATAGAAGCTGGCGATCAGACGATGACCTTAACAAAGGACATGTCAGATTACAAAGCCGTAGATGGTGTTTTATTTCCACATACTAACACTACTAGTGGTCCTACGCTACCTGCTCCATTGGTTATGACCGTTAAAGAAATTAAAATAAATTCTGGCGTTGCAGATAGTGTATTTAGTGTAGAGTAAAATTTTTAGAAGTCAGCTGTCAGATCGTCAACTGCGTTTGACTGTCAGGTGTCAGACTTATGATGTTGACACTATTCTTTAAGGAGCGGATGATCTAAGATCATCCGCTCTTTTTTTATTTCCCTACTTACCATAATTAGTAATAAATCAACCGATATATGTCTAATTGAAACTTATCTTCCTATTACTAAAGAATCTAAATCTCAACTAGCCAAACTTATGTTAATCGAACCAATTTCAAACTAGCAGCCTATTAATATTAACGGAAAATCGCGCCCTACCCTCTCAAAAGTTAATTTTCTCTTAAACAGGCATACCCCATAGGGTAGTCCTACTCTTTTCGTAGTCATATCTGCAAAGGGTGCTCTTTTTATCAATTCCAATAAAGACTTACTACCTGAAGCCGATAAAAGGAATCCCTAATTCATTCATTAAAAAATTTTTAGCTATGAAAGATCAAATCATGTTAAAATCATTCCTATCCGTAGTATTGTTATTTATCGGCATAGCTACGAGTAACGCGGCTTCGTATCCGCCTTCTGAAAATTGGACCTTCTTAGGTACCAAGAACATTGGTCATTACTTAGATAAGGATGTCATTTATGTTCGTTCTTCTAGAGACCTATATACTTCTATTGAAGTGCGTACCGATCGACCGAATGTTAATTTACACAAATGTGTTATTTATTTTAGAGATGGTAGTAAGCAAAAAGTCAATTTAAAGCAAGATCGACGGGGCGGAGAAGCTCATTCCATTGAGTTATATGGTGGAGCTAGAGCTATTGATAAAATAGAAATTCTTGGTAGTAGAGACTACGGTAAGGTTTTCCGAGTATTCGATAAAGGTACGGTAGAAATTTGGGGTAAATTGGCTAGAAATCAATCTTCTTACTACAATAATCAGTATGACAACTACAGCAATTATGATTATAGTAGAGAGGATTACTCTGATAACCGAGAACAAGCCCGACGAGCACAGGAGCGAGCGCAGCGAGATAGAGAACGAGCACAGCGGGATAGAGAAAGAATACAGCGAGATAGGGAACGAGCACGACGAGATAGAGATAGAGACAGAGATAGAAGAGGTGGTGGCGTTTGTCCCCCAAGAGGTGGTTGGTAATTAAAAATTGCCTAGTCCACTTTTGATACTGTTAATTGAACAATCTCTGAACAGAGATTAGCACTTCCTTAAAATAGAAAAAGGGTGTAGAAAGTAGAGATATTATTATAAAAAATATCTCTGCTCTTTACACCCTTTTCTTTTTCTTAATACTTAGGTTTAGGCTTACTTAGATCCATTCTCTAAACAAACATCGCCTCTTCTTCCAGTTCTAACACAGCATCATCAGCAGAAGTCATCATCTCGAATACAGACGTTAACTTCGTTACATCCAATAACCGTTGCACGTAATCAGATACATTCATCAAAAATAACTGACCCTTTGCTTTTTGAACCCGCGATAATAAAGATAATAAGAAATTGATTCCAACACTATTAATAATTTTCACTTCTGCTAAATCAATTACAAATTGATTGATGCCATTATTAATACGTTGTTGTAAATCTCTTAGCAAGTTTCTATTTTCCCATTCATCTAGAATAGAGGTAAGGGATAAAACTTGCAGGTTGGGGGAAACGCAGTAGTGGTCGTTCATGGATTATCGGTTTTCTAATTATAAAATTTTGGATATACTTGTTGTTCTGCTGCAAATATAAAAATCATAACATACATATCAAAATTTTTACACTTTAAATATCAGTGAGAATGGATTTTTTTTACGTATAGTGTGACAGGGCTTGATTGAAGTTGATTTTAAAAGAAGAAATAATTTCTATTATTCAATAGACCATAAAATAATTGACCGATCGTCACTACAGGATATTAAACAGTTGTTATAGGTAGACCAATGCAAATGATTGACAGAATTTAAATGCCCACCATACCGTGTGGTATCTAGTACTTTTAATAATTGAAAAGTAGTGGCATCCCATACCTTGATCGTCTTATCACGGCTAGCTGTTGCAAATAGGGAACCATCTGGATGGTATACTAAGTGATTGATCGTATACCAGTGCGCAGGTTGTTTATTGATCTCTGTAAAAGAATCTTCTATACTTCTAATTCTTAAGTGAGCATCTCTACCACCACTTATTAAGTATTTATTATCAGGACTATATTGGAGCGTAAAGACCGAGTTATCATGTGCTGCTTCGATCGTATTTTTTAGGTTTAAGGTAGTCGCATCTAATAGATAAATGTTCTGATCACTTGCGCCAACCGCAATCTCATTTCTTTCCGCCGAATACGCCATACACCGCAAGCTTTTATTACTCAAATGTATGCTCTCAATCGAGCTAGTGGCCTTAATGTCCCAGCGAGTCAATAATCCCTCGCCACCTGCTGTAAATACCGATTCGTCCACCTGCTCTATTGCAAAAACGCCATTTTTGTGATGTGAAATATTTTTTGTATTATCTGGTTCATTTAAATTAATCCAGTGTAAACCGCCCTCCATATTTCCTGCAAGGATCAGTTCATGGCCAGATAAGTAGCACAAAGAAAAAATTTGTTTATCTACTTTGGAAATCAACCTTCCCATATCAGGGGCCTTTAAATCCCAGACGACGACCCACCCATCTCCTGCACCAGATAAAAAGAGATTGGCTTCTTTAAATCCAACTACTTTAAAAATGGATGCGTCATGTCCTGTTAATTGTGATAATTTTTCGATTTTCAAGTTTCTCACACCATTTCTTTTGCTAAGACATCTACTTGTGTCTGTGTTCGTAACAAATCATCCATTGTCTCTCGCTTCCTTACCAAGTAGTCTTTCCCATTATATATCATCACCTCCGCAGGTCTAAAACGAGAATTATAATTATTGGACATGGAATAGCAATAAGCTCCTGCGTTATGAATCGCCAAAATATCTCCTGTTTTTGCAGAAGTAAGCATTCTGTCTGTCCCTAAAGTATCTGTTTCGCAGATATACCCTACAACAGAATATTTTTCCTTTTCTCCATTTGGATTAGACAAATTTGTTATTTGATGATAAGCATCATAAAACATAGGCCGAATGATATGATTCTGACCAGAGTCTACCCCTAAGAAAACTTTTGTTGGTGCTGTTTTTACTACATTCACAGGAACTAAGAAATAACCTGACTCACTCACTAGAAATTTACCCGGTTCAAAATGTAGACTAAGTGTTCGTCCGTAAACTTCACAAAACTGATTGAAACGTTCAGAGAATTTTGCACCGAAATCCTCAATATCTGTTTCTTTATCTCCTACTTGGTACGGTACTTTAAAACCAGAACCAAAATTAAGATAAGTCAAATCTGGAAACTCCATTGCCAAAGTCATCAATACCTCCGTTGCTTCCAAAAATGCTTCAATATTATAAATATCAGATCCAGTATGAATATGTAAGCCCTCTATCTTCAAGCCTGTTCGCTTGACTACTTCTAATATCTGTGGACTTTGGGTATGAGAAATCCCAAATTTAGATTCAATATGTCCGACAGAAATTTTTTCATTTCCTCCCGCCATTACATGCGGATTGATTCTAATACAAAGCGGGGCATCGATATTCATGCTCCCTAGTTGCTCTAATAGCGGAATATTATCTGCATTAATATGCACCCCAATTGCGATTGCTTCTTGGATTTCTTGAATAGAAACACCACTTGG
>JALZWC010000774.1 GCA_023300255.1 Saprospiraceae bacterium
TCCTTGTCGTTTAGGCTCTAAGAGGACTTGCACCTCTCTAGTCTTATGTCATACT
The DNA here is from genome assembly GCA_023300255.1 of Saprospiraceae bacterium. Lineage (GTDB taxonomy): Bacteria > Bacteroidota > Bacteroidia > Chitinophagales > Saprospiraceae > JAFMDF01. The sequence goes on from JALZWC010000774.1 coordinate 56, forward strand.
CGGCGCACCAAACGGATTCGGTCTTCCAGACCTGCTTAGCAAAAAGCTCCAGAGGAGCGATGCTGTTTGTAGTCGAAATATTGTCCTAATGCTAGAAAGGTCCAGCGGACTGACTCCGTATTAAAAATAAAAAGAGGTGTATATACCATAGGTCTAGCCGCCAGGCAGGCACAGAGTACACAAGGGTCTAAAACGTAATATTTAGCACTCTGTTTTCTCTGTGTCTTCTTTGTGAACTCTGTGTCCAAGAAATCTCTGTAGAAGATTAATTTTATCCAGTAGGAAGAGCTTTACGATTTTCAAAATCACAATAAAAAGTATTTTACAAATGAGTAAAATGTTTTCACAAAAAAACTATGAAAGAAATACGCGCTGCCGCTACCATATTATTACTTAGATCACATCCTCAAAATGGATTAGAAACATTATTATTAAAAAGAAATAAGAAATTGAAGTTTGGTCCAGGCTTTTGGGTCTTTCCTGGAGGCAAGATAGAGGAAGCAGATATTACTGCGACTAAGAGTGATGAGGAAGCAGCCAAACTAGCTGCCGTAAGGGAAGCTAAAGAAGAAGCAGGACTTGATTTGTCTACCGAAGAACTCACCTATTTTTGTCATTGGACCACCCCTGCTATACAACCAAGACGTTTTTCTACTTCCTTCTTCTATGCTTTTATTGAAGATGGTTCTGTAGAGATCATTATAGATGATAGCGAGATCAAAGATCATTTATGGATTACGCCTAAAGGTGCAATTGCTAAAAGTAAAGAGCGCACGCTTCCTATCATGCCGCCTACTTTTTTAGCCTTACAAAGAATACAACATTGCACGACGCATGAAGAAGTGCTGGCAGAGTTCAAAAAATACCAACCTCGGGTATTACCGACTATCGGAATGAAAGACAAAATCATCTATTGTATGTATGAGGGAGATGCTGGTTTTAAGAATGGGGATGTAGATTGCGCTGGTCCTAGGCATCGCCTTGTGGGACCAATGGATGGAAATTATACTTTTGAATATTCGGAAGATTGTGAGGTGGCTGCTGTGAATGGGGGGAATCATGTTTAGGGAGGGGTGATTTGTTCTATGAAAATCATAAACCTGCCTGAATGGAACGGGCAGGTCCGCTAATTAGGCAAAATTAGACTGATGTATGATGTATGATTTGAGATTTGCATACACAGTCCAAATATTCGTATAAAATCAACGGGTAATTACCTATGAAAAATCACCTGAAACTAGACCCTATCACTCCTGATGTTTAGGAAGGAGTTATGGAGGGGGAATTAGAACACGGAGGTGCCTGCTGTGAATGGAGATAACCATGTTTAGGGAGGAGTGATTGGTTCTATGAAAATCATAAACCCGCCCGCCTGACTGCAGTCGGGCAGGTCACAGTCCATTAATCTACTAATTAGGCAAAATCAGACTGATATATGATTTAAGATTTGCATATATCTAGTACGGGCAATGCCGACAACCACTCCCGCAACACTTTCCTCTCTTCAAATGATGCCAACTAGACATAACCAGTAGGCCATTCTCTATAGAATAATCAATGCCTTCTTCCATTTTTTGGCGCCCTTTAGCATAGGAAGGCGCTTCATTGATTCTTTTGCCTTCCTTCACTTCTATAGCATATTGCTGAATCGCAGCTTTAATTTTAATATCCATACAATTCGGACACAAGCAACCATTTGCTGCATCAACAGTTAAAATAGGCGGATATTTAGTACACCAACAGGTAGTTGGAGACTCTATTGAGCAGGTGAAATTTTGTTTACAAGTAACACATTCTTGTTGCATAGTTTCTTTTATTCGACTGATTGTATTTCGTAATTAACGACTAATCTGGTTTACTTATTAGGCATAATAGAACACGGAGCTACTTCGTAGCTACACGGATAACATCGATCTAGACAGGTCGTGAGCGATGTTGACTCTAAGTTTTGCTTATTATACATAATAGGAAGCCTAAGAAGTAAAAGGTCAACGTCCCTCACGACCTACAAAAATCCGTAGTATCTGCGTGGCTACAAAGTAGCTCCGCGTTCTATCATGTATAGCTAGCCACATCTCACAAACACAATTTTAAACAACTTCCTAAAAAAAACCACAATAAACCCCTTTTTTTGATAACTTTAGGAAAAATAAAATATCATGTCGACCATAACAACAAAATACCGAAACTGCCATCTATGTGAAGCAATGTGTGGCTTGGAAATAAAAATCCAAGACCAAGAAGTTATCAGCATAAGAGGAGATAAAGAAGATCCATTTAGTAGAGGACATATTTGTCCGAAAGCATTAGGTTTAAAAGACATTTATGAAGATCCAAACCGCTTAAAACAACCTATTAAAAAGACCGCAGATGGATGGAAAGAAATTAGCTGGGAAGCAGCATTCGATGAAGTAGCGGAGCGTTTAAAAGCTGTACAGGCCAAACATGGCGTTGAGTCCGTTGGTGTTTATCAAGGTAACCCATCTGTACATAATTTAGGCACTACCCTATTCTCTCCTAATTTTGTAAGAGCATTAGGCACAAAAAATCGATTTTCCGCTACCTCTGTAGATCAATTACCGCATCACTTGGCGGGTATGTATATGTTTGGGCATCCCAGTTTATTGCCTATTCCTGATATAGACCACACCGACTATTGGGTTATTATGGGGGGGAATCCATTGGTATCCAATGGTAGTATTATGACTGCACCAGATGTAGCCAAAAGAATGAAAGCCATTCGAGAAAGAGGCGGTAAAGTCGTGACCATAGATCCAAGATATACCGAAACATCTGCTAAAGTAGATCAACATATCTTCATAAAACCTGGTACCGATGTGTGGTTATTAATCGCCATGATCAGAGAAGTCTTTGCAAAAAATTGGGTAGACTTAAAACATCTAGAGTCTTGTATTGAAGTAGAAGACATCGCCCAATTAAAAGCCTTAGTAGATCCCTATACTATAGAAATGGCTAGTGCAAAAACAGGCATTAATGAAGACATAATCCGTACTTTAACCAAAGAATTCTCCAAAGCCAAATCAGGTGTCTTTTATGGCCGTTTAGGTATCTCCGTTGTTGAATTTGGCGGTTTAAGTCATTGGTTATTAAATTGCCTCAATATCATTACGGGGAATATGGATGTCCCTGGTGGCATGATGTTTCCAACGCCCGCATTTGATGCAATTGGTAATAAACCGAAAGGAAAAATACGTTTTAATAGATGGACCACTCGCGTAAGAAAATTACCTGAGTTTGGTGGCGAATTGCCTTCCGTTACCTTAGCAGAAGAAATATTGACGCCTGGAGAGGGGCAGATTAAGGCAATGGTTACTTCTTGTGGAAATCCAGTTTTGTCGGTACCCAATGGAAATAAAATAGATGAAGCCTTTGAGCAGTTAGAGTTTATGGTATCCATTGATATTTATTTAAATGAAACGACTCGACATGCAGATATAATTTTACCACCAGCTACTGGTTTAGAAGTGCCCCACTATGATATTGCTTTTAATCAATTGGCGATTAGGAATACGACAAAATTCTCCGCTCCTATTTTTGAAAAGTCCGCTACTGCTAAATATGACTACGAAATATTCACAGAACTCACCAAGCGATTACAAGCGAATAACTTGCCCGAAGACAAGGAACAGCGTCAAAGAATCGAGCAATCTTATCAGTTAACTCCTGAAATACTAATAGATGGTGGCTTGCGTAAAGGAGGCTATGATCTAACGCTGGAAACATTAATGGAACATCCGCACGGGATCGATCTAGGGCCATTAAAAACGAGATTTCCAGAGCGATTACATACCCTCGATAGAACGATTCATTTAATTCCAGAAATATTTGTAAAGGATTTAGAAAGATTAGCGAAAGCAAGTAATCCTACAAATAATACGATCGATCAATTACTATTAATTGGCCGTAGACATCTAAGAAGTAATAATTCTTGGATGCATAACAGTCAACGATTAGTGAAAGGTAGAGATCGTTGTACTTTATTAATGCATCCTAAAGATGCGCTGGAGCGGACTATTGCTAATGGAGATCAAGTCAAGGTAAAATCTAAGGTCGGTGAAGTAGCCATTGCAGTAGAAATATCCGAAGAAATTATGGAAGGCGTAGTAAGTATCCCGCACGGATGGGGCCACCATCGAAAAGGAATCAAAATGGATATTGCCCAAGCACATCCGGGGGTAAGTGTCAATGATCTAACAGATGATACTTTTATAGATGAACTTTCGGGTAATGCTGCTGTTAATGGGGTACCTGTAGAGGTGGAGATGTTGGCTTAGGAATGTGTATGGAATAAGTTCGTAATTTAGGGTAGCTTATTTTGTTCTTAGTTTTTGCTTTAATGAAGGATAATTGTTGATACTTTGACTGAA
>JALZWC010000775.1 GCA_023300255.1 Saprospiraceae bacterium
AGAGGCAGAAGGAGACTAAGCCTCAGGGGAGGTTCTTAATGCGTGCTGAATAGTTAATAAAATACTTTTTATGCCAACGACAAAAAAATTAGAAAGCATTGCTTCTCAAGTAAGAAGAGATATTGTTAGACAGGTCAATAGAGCAGGTACTGGACATCCAGGGGGTTCTTTGGGTTGTGCTGACTTCTTAGTAGCTCTTTATTTTCAGGCAATGAAACGAAAGAAGGGCTTCAATATGACTGGCGAAGGAGAAGATCTCTTTTTCTTGTCTAATGGTCATATTTCTCCTGTATTCTATAGTGTTTTAGCTAGAGCTGGCTATTTCGAAGTGGATGAATTAGCTACTTTTAGAAAGTTGAATGGTCGTTTACAAGGTCACCCAACTACACATGAGGGTTTACCTGGTATCAGAATCGCTTCTGGTTCTTTAGGCCAAGGTATTTCTGTAGCTATCGGTGCGGCTTTAGCAAAAAAGCAAAACAAGGATAAAAACCTAGTGTATTGCTTGACAGGAGACGGAGAATTACAAGAAGGACAATGTTGGGAAGCGATTATGTTTGCACCACACCATAAAGTCGATAATTTAATTGTTACCGTTGATTGGAATGGTCAACAAATTGATGGGCCTACCAAGGAGGTCATGGCTAATGGTGATTTGTCAAAGAAATTCAAAGCCTTTGGTTGGGAAGTATTGAAGTTAACCAAAGGGAATGATATGGAAAAAGTAGTAGACACGCTCAAACTGGCAAAGGAAAAAGCGGGTAATGGAAAGCCTGTTGTCATTTTGATGAACACAATCATGGGTAGCGGAGTAGACTTTATGATGTCTGGTCACCACTGGCATGGTAAAGCACCTAACGATGAGCAAATGGCAACTGCCTTAGCACAACTACCAGAAACGCTAGGAGATTTTGCAGTTTAATAACAATTAATTTAACCACATAGGTACATAGTTCACATAGGCTATGTGTCCTATGTACCTATGTGGTTTAAAAAATCCTATTATAATTGTTTCAAAACTTTGTAGTAGGTAGCTTGAACAAATACATGCAAGAGAAAATTCTTATTCTTGATTTTGGTTCTCAGTACACCCAATTGATCGCTCGGAGAGTTCGAGAGTTGAATATTTATAGCGAAATTATCCCCTATAATAAAGTACCCGAAGTCTTAGATCCTTCCATCAAAGCAGTGATCTTATCTGGTAGCCCTTTTTCGGTAAAACAAAAAGAGGCTTTACAAATTGATCTGTCCAAATTAGTTGGCCAACGGCCCGTTTTAGCGATTTGTTATGGTGCGCAATATGTGGCAGAGAAGATGGGCGGAAAAGTAGAACGTTCCGAAAAACGAGAATATGGGAAAGCCAAACTAGGCAAACTAAGTAAAGACCCTATCCTTAAAGGAATAAAAAAAGGCTCTCAAGTATGGATGTCTCATGGAGATACGATAAAGAATATTCCAAGTGATTTTAAAATATTAGCGGGTACAGAAAGTATTCCTGTAGCTATTTTTAGAGGGAAGAAAAAAGCTTATCCTACTCCTATTTACTGTTTACAATTCCACCCTGAGGTAACGCACAGTATTGACGGAAAGCGAATACTAAAGAACTTTTTAGTAGATATTGCAGGTTGCAAACCAAGCTGGACTCCTGCTTCTTTTGCAACAGGAACCATTGCATCCCTGAAAAAGCAATTAGGCAATGATCGGGTCTTAATGGGCTTGTCTGGTGGTGTGGATTCTACCGTTGGTGCAGAATTACTTCACCATGCGATTGGAGATAAACTGATCTGTATTTTCGTCGATAATGGTTTATTAAGAAAAGACGAATACCAGGAAGTTTTAGATTCTTATAAAGTAATGGGATTGAATGTGGTAGGTGTAGATGCCCGTCAGCGATTTTGGTCCGCATTAAAAGGAGAGAGTGATCCTGAGAAGAAACGAAAAATTATTGGTCGAGTTTTTATAGAAGTTTTTGAAGCAGAAGCTAATAAATTAGAAGGCATCAAGTGGCTAGGACAAGGTACGATCTACCCAGATGTTATTGAGTCTGTTTCCGTCCACGGTCCATCTGTTACTATTAAATCTCACCACAATGTGGGGGGATTACCAGATAAGTTAAATCTTAAAATAGTAGAGCCGTTGCGTTCTTTATTTAAAGATGAAGTTCGAAAAGTTGGGAAAGAATTAAAAATACCTAAGAATATTGTAGGCAGACACCCTTTTCCTGGTCCAGGTTTAGCGATCAGAATATTAGGAGATATTACTCCAGAAAAAGTAGCTTTACTACAGGAAGCAGATGCTATTTTTATAAATAACTTGAAAAAATTCAAGTTATATAATAAGGTTTGGCAAGCTGGTACAATATTACTGCCAGTACAATCCGTTGGTGTAATGGGAGACGAGCGGACTTATGAGCAAGCAGTTGCACTAAGAGCCGTCAATTCAGTAGATGGAATGACTGCGGATTGGAGTAAATTACCTTATGAATTTCTTGCAACCGTTTCCAGTGAAATTATCAATAATGTAAAAGGTATTAATCGAGTGGTTTATGATATTAGTACGAAACCACCTGCTACTATAGAATGGGAATAAAATAGATGTCAGAAGTTAATACTTGGACAAAAATAAAGGACACAATATATTTTTTTTAACCACATAGATACATAGGGCACATAGGTGCTATTCTCTATGTACTTATGTGGTTAAAATATTACGATCTATAGACTCCATAAGACCTATCAAGATACTCCATAGCCCGTTAGAAAATGGAATAAATAATATTATTTTGTTCCATTAGCCTTGTTCATAAATAACAAGTCTATTAGAACGCTCCCCCAATACCTTTTGTCCCCTATCCTAGAATAGGACATAAGGCAATTTAAAATAATAAATTAAACATTTTATGCTGCCCTTTTTCCTTCTAAGAAACTCTAAAAAAAGAACCGTAGCCCAGCTA
>JALZWC010000776.1 GCA_023300255.1 Saprospiraceae bacterium
ATACCATAGGCGGTAATCATCGTAAGAAAGACCTGTTTTTTGGTTTTACTTACCTCCGAAAAAACAGCTATTTTTTTACTCAATTGGCTAGCATAGGCTTTTGTGATATTGAATGGTGTTCTCTGAAATTTCATTTCACATAAATTAATCACTTGGTCATTACGGTCAATTAATAAATCAATTTGAATACCATCTAAGCTATCATTTCCTCGAAAAATGAAACTAGATTCTTCCGAATAGATACCACCAATTTCTAAGGCTTTTTTGATTTTGTCAATATGTTTAAGGCATAGACTCTCAAAAGCATATCCACTCCATGCACTAAAAGTAGAGGTTTGACTTAAAGCCTTCCAAGCATCTTTTACATTCCTTTTTTGCTGTTCTATAAAGTGCAAGTAAAATAGAGAATATTCATCCGTCAGCCGATACAACTTATCCTTACTCTTCTTACCAAAGGGATAATAATCTGATAGGAAACCAGAATGTTTTAATTCCTCTAATACTTTTGTTATGCCGCCGCCATCTTTTAGTTTTCCTACTTTAATAATATCGGCTCTAGTCAGTCCTTTCCATTTAGTAGATAGGGCTCTAATAACCGCTATGTGCGTATCCGAATGTTCAAATAAGGCAGGATAAAGATTAGTAAATTCATCCGCTAGTAAACCCTCTTCGGAAAAGCATATCTCCTCAATATTCTGAATGGCACTTTTACCAGCTTTTATTTCTTTCAAATAATGAGGAATCCCTCCCATTATCATATAGATCAGTAGGATGTGATAACGGTTTAATTTTACTTTTTTGCTTTTTAAAAAGACTTCTGTTTCCGCAAGGGTGAAGGGTTTTAAATTAATTCTTTTAGTGATTCGATTATGCAAGCCTCCTCTGTCTTTAACCACTTTTTGAATCATCCAAGAAGCTGCTGAGCCGCAGATAATAAGGACTAAGTAGGTGATATTAAATAATCGACACTTTTATGAATTGAAATTGATTGTAAAATCACCTCCAAATTTGATTAAAATATTGTCAACAGCTGCTTCAAGAGTTTTCAAATTTTTATAGTCACGAGGCTTTAGCCATTCGTATTTCATTTTCCGCCAAAGCGTCTCAATTATATTCAAATGAGGGCTATATCGAGGTAGGTAAAAAATGTAAGTATCTAGTTCTTCCCACTCTTTGATTTTATTGTGGAATTCATCGCTATGATGTACTGTTGCATTGTCGATAACAATTGCTGTTCTTTGAGTTGTATTAGAAACAAAATCATCAATAAAAGCTATTATCAGTGGTGCAGTGGCAGAACCGTAAAAGGAATAGGCTTCTAAGTTATTATTTCGAGACATTAAGCCAAATATGTTTAGCCTTTTACTTCTTTTTGTTACCATTCGAATAGGCTGGTTGACTTGCTGCCATCCATAAGGAATAGTAGGCGTTAAACTGAAACCGCTTTCGTCTGCAAAATAAACGTTCATATAGCCTTCGTTTTCAAGCCATAGCAATTCTTTTAACTGTTGAATCTTTGCCTTGTATTCTTCAGGAAATTGTAAACTTTTTAAGCACTTTCTAAATCGGCGCCAAGTGTATTTGAGTTTTTTTTTAATAGTCGTTTAAGCATGTGTTTAGTGACGGTAAAACCCAATAAATCACTCAATGTTCCGCAAACATTTTTGAGACTTTGAGGGTCCTCTTTTATAGTTTGTTTTACTTGGATAATTTGCTGTTTTGTCAAACTATCTAACTTTGCTTTTATACCTTGACCTTTAACAGTCATTAATCCCATTATGCCATGGTTTTCCCAGTCGTTAAACCATGTATAAATTGTCCGAGTACGAACCTTATGTAACTTAGCAATTTCGGAAACCACATAGCCATCAAAACTCAATAAAATACTCTGGCAACGATTTCTAAAATGAGGCTTTGAGTGGTTGCGATATCCTTGTTCTAATGTCTTTTTTTCTTCTTCAGTTAATGTTTCTATTTTTCTCATGACTGCAAGATACAAAAGTGTCGATTATTTAAATACACCTACTTAGTCGCTTTTTCCTTTAAAACCAAATAAAGCTAAACAACAAAACAATTCATCCGATCACTCCAAAGTGGTCGAATGAAACGTGCAAACCTATTCCGGCGCCACCACCACCTTATCCAATCGCTGCATCACCACCTCATACAACATAATCCCCGTAGCAACAGACACATTCAAAGAATCCGTCTTACCCACCTGTGGAATAATAAAAGTCTCATCCACCATCTTCAAAATAGAAGGACTAACACCTCGATCCTCTGCACCAATGATAATAGCAGTAGGAACCGTAAAGTCTACATGGTGGATGCCTTTTTCTGCGTATAAATCACTAGCATATACCCGCACCCCTGAATTCTTTAAAAATTCCACCGTTGCGACAATACTAGCCTCCTTACAAACAGGAATTTGCAATAAAGCACCCGCAGAAACCTTAATTGCATCAGAATTAATTTGAGCAGATTTTTTTCTTGGAATCACGATTGCATTTACGCCCATAGCCTCTGCCGTTCTAGCGATGGCGCCAAAATTCCGCACATCTGTAATACCATCTAATAATAGAAATAATGGCACTTTAGACTGCTCATATATTTGCGGTAAAATATCTTCTAACTTTTGGTATTCAATTAAGGATAGGAAAGCGACTACCCCTTGGTGATTTCCATCAACCATTCTAGCAATTCGCTCTTTAGGCAATTGCTGTAGCGGAATACGCCGATCTTTACAAAGATGTCGAATCTCTATTTCTATAGGCCCTTTGAAGCCTTGCTGAATAACGACCTTATCGATCGTCTTGCCTGACTTGATCGCATCCAAAACAGGGTGCCGACCAAAAATCATAGTACTGGAACTATCATTGGAATTTCTCATTAAGGACAAAGATAACATTGTCTTTAAAACGGAAGGCTTATTTTTTTAAAAACTAGGAAAAAAAGAAGGAGGGAGCGTAAAAAAGAGAGGAAAGGTGCATCAATCGCTTTGAACTACTGATCCAATAAAGACATAATCAGTGTCTTTAGCAATGAAAATTAAATAGCGGTGCCTCTTGGCTCCATTTGTTTAACTTTCATTCTTTAGATAATGTGGTCTAGACCGACAAAATCGAATTAGTATAGATTAGTATACATCAAAGCGATTGACGTACTGAAGTTGTGTTGTGCTGTTCTGAATAAGATCAATATTTAGCGTACAGTTTTCGTATCGTAACGCCAAGGTTTGGATCGAGTGTTCTTGATCTAACGTAGCATTATGAACGATATGTTGTTCAATAAAAGCGCCTACTTGAGCAGCTAAATGCTCCATCAGCTCTTGAATAATATTCAAGTAATTTCCTGAATTCATCAAACCTACTGTAATTGCTAACTTGATCTCGCGAATATTCATAATGAATGCTATTTGTAATGTCCCTTCTTGGGAGCTTTTTATTCTAATTAAAACTGATTTACCTACCCGTATATTTTGGAGCCTATTTTAAAGTATTGTTAAAACTTTATAGCTCTGCAACTCTATTTCGTACTTAATTTAAAGTGTAACACACTTCTATTACTATAGTGTGTGATTTATACAATATGTAACCCCTTTCAAAAATGTTTTTTTGAAAAAATTATAATTTTACATATGTATAATGTAAAATGGCCGTCTTGTTTTAAGGAATCGTTTTGTAGAGAGGAGTAAAAACTGGGGAGAAAATGTAGAGAGGTTTGCAATTGAGACGCTATAAAGCTAAGGTGGTCACAAATCAAGGAAAAAAAATCTTTTTAAAATAGCTGTTTTCATTTTCTATCTTTACGAATTTTTGAGTAGCAATAGAGTTACTAAGCATTGGCTTTAGCCAATGGGAAATTGAACCTGTCTGCCGTTGGCTTTGCCAGGCAGGCAAAGAGGCACTGGGACACAGAGATTGCCTCTATCAAACAATAATATATGTCATCAACACATCAATCTTTTTTAAAAGGAGAAGCTTTGTCTTTATTGCGAGAACTGAAAGAAGACGCTGTCGCAAAATTTGGCGTACTGACGCCTCAGCACATGGTAGAACATCTAATATGGGTGACGAAAACAACGATCGGCAGAAAAGGGGAGCCAGAGGGAGAACCGACCAAGAGTCATTTATATTTTCAAAAGTTTATTAATGAGGGTGCGATCTTTCAATACAAACCTAAAGAAGGAGCTAGTCAAGCAGACTTACAAGCTTTAAAATATGGCTCTCTAGTAGAAGCTGTTGCCCAAGTGGAGCCTGCCATTGATCGTTTGTATAAACATTACGAAGATAATCCTGGTGCTATCGCTTATAATTCAATGATGGGGGAGTTAACTCAAGATCAATTAGAGTTGTTTCATGCGCAGCATTATCGTTGGCATTTGCACCAGTTTGGCTTAATAGAGGATTTTGCGTAAGATTTTTATTAGGGCGCCTTTTTGTCCAGCAACTCCCCGTTTTAATTGTCGAATTAAAACGGGAAGTTGTCTAAAATGGGAACTGCTAATCTTTTTGGTTTATAACGATATACAGATAGCCTCAACTATGCATAAATTACTTCCAGAGCTAATTAAGAATTAGACTAATTGCTAAGATTATTTATTGATACTATAGCCAATAGGCAGAGTTACCGAACAATACCCAAAAAAAACACGACACTTTATACAATATGAACGACCTAACAAAACAACTATTCAAAGAATTACACGATCAACCATATTCTAAAAATATGGTGATGCCTCCGCCTTTTATGAAAGACTTAGACATGCAATTTCTAAGCTATGATGCAGGTAAAGGAGCGAAAATATCTTTCCCTGTTAGAGCGGCTTACAATAATCCGATGGGCGTTACTTTTGGTGGGTACTTTGGTATTTTCTTTGACGCTGCATTTGGCCCATTTTCTGGCATAACAGCTAAAGGACCAACGACTAGTATGGATTTGAATATCTGCTTTTTGAAGTCCTTATCTCCAAAAGATAAAGAGCTCATCATTGATGTGGAAGTGGTTAGCCATTCTAAATCTTATCTATTGTTACATGCAAAGGCATATAAAGGAGATAATGTTTTAGTAGCAACGGCCAACTCTCGAATGTTGATATTGGATCTTAGTAGAGCAGGGAAAAAATAAGCTATCTTAGGGACCAGGAATTAAATAACCTACCAGTTATGGCGCAGTAATTTTTTCTTGTAAAGAAGCTTCAAAATTAAGGCATAGCAGAGCTACGGCTTCA
>JALZWC010000777.1 GCA_023300255.1 Saprospiraceae bacterium
ATGAAGGATAATTGTTGATACTTTGACTGAATTAAAGTGAAAAATAAGAGCAAAAGAAGCAGCATAAATTACGAAGTTATTTCATACACATTCCTAAGCTTGAATAACTTTAAACATTTTCTATATATTTCCAGTGCTTAAAAAAATAAACAGAATTTTCCTCCCACTTCGTCTCTCCCAAGCCCGAATTTCCTATTTTTAGGAAAAAAACGAAATGCCGAAATTACGAACCCTTTCCCTATTCCTTTTTTGTACCACTATTTTTCTATCTGCTTGCAGCGAACAAAAGCCTTCTGGTGCAATGGCAGCAGATACCATTTATTACAATGGCCCTATCCTAACAATGGAGGATGCTCAGAAAGAAGTAGCTGCTATTGCTGTCAAAGATGGTAAAATCATTCAAGTAGGTACAGACGAAGTCGTGGGTGCACACAATGGAGAAAAAACGGAAATGATTGATCTTAAGGGCAAAACTTTATTGCCTGGCTTTGTAGATGCCCATAGTCATATAGGCTTAAGTCTACAACTAATGGATCAAGTAGAATTAACGGCTCCACCTGTAGGTAAGACCAAAAACATTCCAGATATTATTGAGAAATTAAAAGCCCACCAAGCAGCAAAAAATATTGCCAAAGGCGAATGGATCATCGGATGGGGCTATGATCCAGATCAATTAGAAGAACAGCGACATCCAAACAAACTAGATTTAGACGAAGCCTTTCCTGATAATCCTGTTTATTTGCTTCATGTTTCTGGTCATCTATGTACGGTGAATAGTGCCGCCTTAGATATTGCTAAGATGGATGGTAAAATACCAGATCCACCAGGAGGAGTTATTGTGCGTATGCCCAATTCTAAAGAACCAAGTGGCGTACTACAAGAAGCTGCTAGTTTTGCTATGCGAGGACATTTACCTACTCCTACAGAAAAAGAGAAGTTACGACTTTTGGAACTGGCACAAGATTTTTATGCCAGTCAAGGGATTACCACGGCACAAGATGGAATTACGGATATCAAATCTATGCAGTTTTTACAAAGAGCAGCAGCGGCAGGAAAATTAAAAATTGACATAGAAGCATTAGCTAGTTTCCAATATGCCAAAGAATTTATGGGCAATCCTGAATTTCCGTTTAATACTAGAAAAGATAGATTACGAATAGCAGGACTAAAGATTGTTAGTGATGGATCACCACAAGGAAAAACAGCATTTTTTAGTAAGCCTTATCAAACAGAGGTACCTGGTTGCGCACATGATTGTAGAGGAATTCCTATTCTAGAACAAGAGCAATTGACTCAATTAGTAACTGCTTGTTATCAAAATAATATTCAACTCTATACCCATGCAAATGGCGATGGAGCAATTGATCTTTTATTACAAGCACATGAAACTGCCACTGCTACCCTACCCGATTCCAATGCAGATCTGAGGCCAGTCATTATTCATTCCCAATTCGTTCGACCAGATCAATTAGAAAAATATGCAGCATACAAAATGATACCGTCTTTTTTCACCAACCATGCTTTCTTCTGGGGCGATGTACATTTAGCTAATTTGGGTACAGAGAGAGCTTCTTTCTTAAGTCCTCTAAAAACCGCTACGGACATGGGCATTACCTATACCAACCATACTGATTATGTCATTACTCCACTGAGTCAGTTATTCCTGTTATGGTCTGCAGTAAATAGAATCACTCGTAGTGAAAAAGTATTGGGCCCAGCGGAACGAATCGATCCATGGGAAGGTTTAAAAGCTATGACGATCAATTCTGCTTATCAACATAAATTAGAAGATAGTCGAGGATCGCTTGCCGTTGGCAAATTAGCAGATTTTGTCATCTTAGATCAAAATCCTTTGATCGTTGATCCTGCTTCTATTAAAGATATTGCGGTAGTGGAGACTATTAAGGAAGGGGTTTCTATCTTTCGGAAGTAGTATAGAATCTCTAGCACTCTGTCCTCTGTCTCGTAGACCTCTAGTCCTAGGATTTCATCCTAGGTTATTCGGGTTCAACTACTCCGTAGTTGTGGGCTGTCAGCTGCTTGAGTCCTCGGATTTCATCCGAGGTTATTCAAGTTCAACCACTCCGTGGTTGGAGGTTTCCTTGCACAGCTCGAATAAATCTGATGATTACAACTACGGAGTAGTTGAACATGAATAACCCTGGATGAAATCCGGGGATAAACAACATATATGTCTTTCACAACTGATTTCAAAGCCACTATTCACCAGCATTACGAGTATCTATCAAACATTCCTACCCCGCTACTCACTAAAAAGCCCGCGCCAGATAAATGGTCGATTATTGAAATAATAGGGCATTTAGTCGATTCTGCCTGTAATAACCATCGTCGATTTGTAAAGGCACAATGGCAAGAAAACATGATATTTGATGGCTACCAACAAGATAATTGGGTGCAAAAGCAAGCTTACCAACAAGCAGATTGGCCCTTAATACTCGATTTATGGAAAAACTACAACCTTCATATTTGCCATATTATGGAACATACTAGCGAAGAAAGATTAAAAAGAGTGCATACCGACCATAATTTGCATCAAATCGCTATGATAACCGTTCCAAAAGAAGAATCCGTTACATTAGAATACTTTATGAAGGATTATATATTTCATATTGAGCATCATCTAAAACAGATTTATTATCTTACAGCATAATTAAAAGAAGTCAGAGGTCAGATCGTTTCTGTACGAAACTGTCAGAAGTCAGACTTACGATATTGACTACACAGCTTGATCAACATCATGAGTCTGACTGCTGACTTCTGACTTCTATAATATTGGCTCTGCCAGTTTGAGAATGAGAAAATTACACACATAGAAAATTACACATATAGCACTATGAAGAATCCCCTATTTAAAATTCGGGAAAAAGGAAAGTATGGATTTATAAATGCAACGGGTGAAGTTATGATCGAACCTCAGTATTATGAAGCCGAAGATTTTTATAATGATTTTTCGAGGGTTCGTTTTAATAATAGATTAGTGCCTCTAGATCATCTAGGTCGCTTATTAATGAAACACTCCTTTAATCATGTGGGGTATTTTGAGGAAGGCTTAGCAAAGACTCAACTAGTTAACCTTTGGGGGTATATAGACCAACGCGGAAGTATTATCGTCGATATACAGTTTGAAGAAGTAGGCGATTTTAGAAAAGGGATTGCCCCTGCTGGCAATATAGGTGAAATGGGCTATATTGATAAACAAGGCCAATTCACAATTGCTCCTACTTTTCAAAAAACAACAGAATTCACGGGTGATCTAGCGGCAGTCATGCAAGACGACCTTTATGGATTCATTAATCAAAAAGGAGAAATGGTTATTCCACCTAGATTTGAAGGCGCTACTTCTTTTCAAGGAGATGTTGCTACCATCACCCAAAGAGGTAAATGGGGTGTAATAAATAGAGACGGCCAAGTGTTGCTAGAGCCTCAATTTGAAATAATCGAAAATTTTTCAGAAGGGGAATTTTTTAAGGGATTAGCACTTATTTCTCAAGGTGAAAAGTACGGATATATTGATAATCAAGGAAACGTTATTATTGAGCCAATTTATGATTTTGCGGGTGATTTTGGAGAAGGCTTAGCTTTGGTAGAGATCAATAATCTATTTGGCTATATTGATCGTCAAGGAAAATTGGCTATTCTTCCTCAATTTGAGGATGCAGGGGTCTTTTCAGAAGGCTTAGCACAGGTGAAAGTGGGGGAAAAATGGGGATTTATTAATACAGACGGTGACTTTGCCATTCCTGCCTTATTTGAAGAAGTGCAGCCTTTTAAAGATGGCTTAGCATGGATGAGTAGCGGAAACCAATGGGGATATATTGATCGGTTTGGAGAGTCTATTTGGAAAGAGGGTTAGTATTTAACCACATTATTTTTTTTACCACATAGGTACATAGGTCACATAGGCTTCAACACTATGTAATTTAAAAATAAGTGTAATTTTATGCCCTTAAATGGTAAATAACCAAGCAGTGTTCTTTTACCACATAGGTACATAGAGCACATAGGCTTCAACACTATGTGATTTAAAAACAAGTGTAATTTTTATGCCCCTTAAATGGTAAATAACCAAGCAGTATTTTTTTACCACATAGGTACATAGGCCACATAGTAAAAAACTATGTGGCCTATGTACCTATGTGGTAAATAATCTTAGGCCCAATCTAATTCCTTTGCATTAAAGCTTTTCAATTTCTGGTAATTTTCTTGGTCTATTAGTTTTTTCTCCATGGAGATTTGTATATTATTCCGATACAAACCAACCTCTGTATCTAGCTTTACTTTATTTTTCACCGCATTCGTTAACAAAGTATTCCTTTCCAAATTTCCCATCTTATACTTATGCTCTAATTCATCCAATAAATAATCATAGGGGCCCCGACTAGTAATTAACTTGGCAAAAATAGGAGCTGTTTCAATAGATACGAAAAGTAGCATAACGAAGATATTAGCTAGATTGATAGCTTCACTTTCTTTAGATAATCGATCAAGTGCATCCACTCGTGCAGCCAATCCACCGTAGCCATCTCTACTTAAAGTAGCAATTTCTTGTGTAACAGAAGTATTAATATTTTGAATTCCTGCTTCTTGATCCTGAATAATAGGAAGATAAGAAGCTGTTAATTGATCCAGCTCTCGTTGCGCATTTTCAGCCGCTAATTTCTTAGCTTTATAAATTGGCCCTAGGCTTCGTGTTCGAGACCCTCCAGTACCATCTGCTTCTTGAATCGCCATTAAAGCTAAAGAATCTCGAGTTATAGTCTTTTGAGTAATTTCTGTTTTTAATTGGCGAATATTCTTTTGGTAATCCATTACTTGCGAAGCGTATCTTTCTCGGACTTTCTCCTCCTGTTTCTTATACACTTCTTGCTCCATCTGGACTAATCCTGAATTAATTTCTTTTTCAAATATTTTTAATTCTAAAGGCTTAGAAATAACTAGAGCAAGAAAAATAGCTAAGACTAATCGTGGAAAAGCGACGATAAAGTCTGTAAACCAAGAGCCCTTGCTTTTCATGCTCAACACTATATATCGATCCAAATTAAAAATCATTAACCCCCAAACTAAACCAAAAGAGACCGCTACTATCCAATTATCAAATACGGTATACAATGCGTATCCTCCAGAGAAAAAGGCTAGTAGACCAGTAAATAAAATGGTGCCGCCAACGCCCATATATTTATTTTCATCCGATGGTACTTTTGCTAAAATAGTACGATCTACACCAGCACAGAATAATAAAAAATCTTTAATCTTTTTCATAACAAGAATTTTTGGTGATTTAAATTAAGCACTTAGAAAACAAATAAATTACCTTTATTTTAGGCAAATATTCTTTTTCCCCGCAAAGCGGAAAACATAGGTGTATCCATAGGTATGGCTATGCGTTCTAATGCAGCGTGAGGAAAAAAAACAAGTAAAATGGGTCGGTTATTATTTATCTAAGTTCTACTCAAAGAAAGGTAAATTCACTCAAAATTTCCATATTCTTAGATATATGCGGATGAAAATTGGACTAGGGAAGGTTGTGCAGCGGATTAAGGGATATTTCAAGTACAAGGAAAGAATGGGGTCGTGGGTGACTAGTCTCCAATGAAGCTCGATGAGCGCTTATTAATATTTTTAGAAAGAGGGTTAGATTGATTTCTTTTTTAGTATTTCTGGTCTTTGGGTTGTTATATGCCCATTCTCTAATTCAAAATATAAGATTTTATTTCGTGAAAAAATCTTAGGAATCCCATATCTTTTATTGTCTAACTTCGCTTGATTTGCAATTCTTAGTATATTTTGCAATTCCAAATACAATTCTTTATTTTTTCAACTTCTTTCATTTTTTTTTGATTTTTAAAAAAACACTTCGTTAAAAGATGGATATCCTCAGGAAATGTTAATATATCTAAATGCTAAAAAAACCAATTCTGGTTATTATTATTTTCACCTCATTAAACGGGTGCAAAAAGTATACTTATCTAAACAACGAAGCAGCTACAATTGAAGCAACTACTGAAGATGGAGGCCAATTTATTACATTAAATCGAAACGAATACGTAGCGGTATTAGAAGAGACATACAAAAGTATTTCTTTAAAAATGAAACTTCAACAAAAGGAAATCTTCCTGCTTGATGTTTACGAAAATAAGTATTATTACATTTGGTACACTACTAATTTAGGACCTGATAATGTTTATAGATTTATTGCTGATAAAAATTGTAATATCCTGAATTATTCGGTATTTGAAAAAGAAGAAGTGCTTGCAGAATTGAAATATTTTAAAAAATAACTTCAGATTATTAAACGGTAAGTTCCCTAACAAAACCAGACCAATAGCATTCAATAATTTCGTAACTTTACAATGCTATGAAAAATTACATCTCACTACTGGGATGCATTTGCTTATTATTAAGTGGATGCAACCAAACAACTACACAAGTCCTTAAAAAAGACAAAATGGAAAGCCCTACGGACTATATGTACCAGCAACGGGCATATCCAGATAATATAATTAATGAACGCGCTATAAGTGAAGGTATTTCGCAAACTCGTTCCATCAAATCATCCAGAAACCAACAAGAAGGTGGCGCTTGGATTCAAGCAGGCCCTCTAAATACTGGTGGTCGTATTACAGATATTGCGCTCGATCCTATTAATGATGATATCTTTTTTGTGGGTACATCCGTAGGTGGAATTTTTAGAACCCTAGACGGTGGTTTAACTTTTACACCAGTATTTGATGCCATAGGTAGACCATCTATTGGAAACTTAGCTATTGCACCTTCAAATTCGCAAGTTATTTACGCTGGAACGGGAGAAGCAAATGGAAGCGCAACATCCGGTGCTTTTTTTGGCGACGGAATCTATAAATCTACTGATGGCGGAACAACATGGACAAATGTAGGATTGCCTAACTCTGGCCACATAGGCCGTATTGTAATCGACCCTACAAATGAAAACAGAGCTTTCGTTGCAGCAACAGGAACCCTTTACGGAACAAATAACGATAGAGGAATTTACCGCACAACAAATGGAGGAAATACTTGGGCAAAGGTTTTATTTACTGGCGCCGGAACTTCGGCAATTGATATTACTATCAATCCTGCAAATCCAGAAATTCTATTCGCAGCCATGTGGGAACGAACACGTGAACCTTGGCAACGTGATTACGGCGGATTGACTTCAGTAATATATAGATCAACAAATGGCGGAGATTCTTGGAATGAATTAGGCGAAGCACAAGGCCTACCAGCTGCTAACGAACAAACAGGAAGAATAGGCTTAGCAGTATCAGCATCGCAACCATCAACAGTGTTTGCTCGTTTTACAACAAATGAAATTACAAACGAATTTAACGGCCTTTATAAATCAACAAACAATGGAAGCACCTGGAATTTAGTTGCCTTAGAAGATATCGAAAATGTTGATTCTAGGTTTGGATGGTTTTTTGGAAATGTACGTGTAAACCCTAATAATGTCAACCAAGTCTATGTTTTAGGACAACGACTTTATAGAAGTAATAATGGAGGAACTGCTTGGGAAGAAGTATTTGGAATGCACGTAGACCATCACGCTATGGAGTTTTCAACAAACAACTCTAATTTTGTACTTGCTGGAAATGACGGTGGATTATATGCATCAAATGATGCAGGTACAACTTGGAATAAATTTGTCAACTTACCTATTACTCAGTTTTACAATATTGAAGTAGACTTCCAACAACCAGAACGTTTATATGGTGGGACACAAGACAATAATACCATTAGAACCACAGATGCTGGTTTAAATAATTGGTCTTCCATATGGGGAGGAGATGGATTTCATGTAAATGTTGATCCTGTTGACAATAACTTTATTTATGTTGAATTTCAATTTGCAGGAATAGGACGCTCCATAAACGGCGGCGATAATTTTGAACTAGCAACAAACGGAATTGACGAAGACGATAGAACAAACTGGAACTCCCCTATTATTATTTCACCAGTTAATCATGAAAAAGTATTTTATGGCTCTAATCGTTTATATGTTTCTGATTTTGCTGAAACGTGGATGCCTATCAGCCCAGATTTAACAGATGGACAACACCCTAGCGGCTCTTTATCATACGGAACTCTTACAGCAATAGCCCCATCGCATAATAACCTTGATGTAATTTACACAGGTAGTGATGATGG
>JALZWC010000778.1 GCA_023300255.1 Saprospiraceae bacterium
GATTAGCTCTTTAAAAAAAATAATTGGTGTAAGTACTCTTCTATGCTATAGTTTCTTATTGATAGGACAACAATATTTATCGGTTCCTGTCACTAATAACATGAAATATTATGAAGGCAGAATAGATGATTTAAATGATGTAAAAATAAATTTAAACTGTCACAAAGGAGAATGTCTTGGAGAATTGGTTTATTTAAGAAGTGGCGATCGATTTAATTTAAGAGGTCAACAAGAGGATAACCAAGTAGTTCTTGAAGAGTATGACCAACACCAACAGCTATCAGGTATACTCACTGGTGAATTTATAGGAAACGCTTTCATCGTATCTTGGGAAAACATCGAACAAACAATTGGTAGTAATATATATTTAAAGGAAGTTACTAGTCTAGAAAATAAATTAAGTAACTGTGGTGATAATAAATGGATACAATCTTACAAAGGGGAAATAGATCGCCGAGAAGTAGAAATGGTTTTGCAAAAAACAGCCAGTAATCGAATAGAAGGAACTGCTTATTTTGTAAAAGATAAAAAGTCCTGCATTATACGTGGAGAGGTAACAGGTAATAATAATTTGCATTTAAACCTTTTTGATGTAATGAATCAAAGGGCTTTAGGTTCTATTAGAGCCATCTATAGAAATAGCGAAGCCTTAAGTGCTAGTTTCTATGATGCAAACAATGCGCAAAGTTCCGCATCTTTTGAATTGGTACATAATATAGGTATTAACTGTTTGGAATATGCAGATTACTATTCCAACTATGATTTTCTATATCCTTATTCTGAAGATCCAATGTTCAATCATATTATGAGTTTCCTGACAAAGGATTGGATAGCTGATTGTAAAAACAAAGCAGATCTCATTCGTCAAGAACGAGCTACTCCTCCTTTAAGAGCTAGCCAAAGAGGATACACTTGGAGCGAGATTAACTTTTATAGTAATGATTTCATAAGTGGTCTACTGACACACGATAATACATGGGAGGGTAAAAAATCAACAAAGGCATTTAACTATGACTTTGCCAATAGGGCATCTATTGAATTAGAAGATATTTTCAAAGCAGGTTTTGATTATAGCGCTTTTATTAAAAAGTATATCCAAGAAGAATCTACCGATAAGGTAGCGTATAAATCAGATGTAAGTTTTCAAGCTTGGTTGAATCAACAAAATTTTGAATTATTTACGGTAGGGAGAGAAGGCTTATACTTTTTTAGTAACTTCCATATTGTTTATGGTCGACAAAGTGTATTAATTCCTTATAAGAAAATAAAATCTAATATTAAAAAGAAGTCGTCTATTCAACGTTTGTTTTAAAGAAATAAGTGTTTGAACAAATTAAACTAATATTTTAACCACATAGGTACATAGGACACATAATACAGAAACCTATGTGTTCTATGTACCTATGTGGTTAGATAAAATATATGTAGTTTTTTAAAATTTCATAAAATTGGAAACTAGCGAATTATTAAAAAAAGTACGAAGAATTGAGATCAAGACTAAAGGCTTGAGTAACCAGATATTTTCTGGAGAATATCAAACTGCCTTTAAAGGTCGAGGTATGTCTTTTAGTGAAGTACGAAATTACAACTATGGAGACGATGTTAGAAATATAGACTGGAACGTAACTGCACGAACAGGGGAACCTTATATTAAGATCTTTGAGGAAGAACGAGAAATGACCGTCATGTTAGTCATTGATGTAAGTCCTTCTTCTTACTTCGGAACAGATACTCAATTAAAGAATGAAGTGTTGACGGAAATTGCTGCTGTAATTGCTTTTTCTGCTATTAATAATAATGATAAGGTAGGGGTTATCTTTTTTTCGGATCAAATTGAAAAATTCATTCCCCCTAAAAAAGGAAAGTCTCATATTTTAAGAATCATTCGAGAGTTAATTAATTTTGAACCGAATGGTACAGGTACAAATGTGGCGGTTGGATTAGAATACTTAAACAATATTATTAAAAAAAGAAGTGTTGCTTTTGTACTGTCTGATTTTTTTGCTAAAGATTATGATACCTCTTTGCGTATCGCTTCTCGTAGACATGATATTATAGGGGTACATCTATATGATTCTCGAGAGCAAGAGCTACCGAATGTTGGCTTAGTAAGAGTGGTAGATGCGGAGACTGGAAAAAAAATATGGTTAGATACTTCTGTCAAAAAGGTTAGAGAACAGTATAAAGATTATTTTCAAAATAACTTCGATTATTTAAAAAAGACTTTCTTGAAATCGGGTGCGGATGTGGTCAGTATTCAAACCAACGAATCTTATGTTAATGCTTTACTTAAATTTTTCAAGAAGCGAAAGCGGTGAGTAAGTGTTTGTACCAACTAAAGAACATACTAGGTTTTTTTAACCACATAGGTACATAGGTCACATAGACTTTCTACTATGTGACCTATGTACCTATGTGGTTAAAATCACGTTTAATAAGCCCTCCTTTTAGCTAGGCAAATTTAAATCTAGCTTTGTAAAAAAAATAAAAATGATTTATTCTATGAAATTCCTAAGCAAAGTATCAGTCATTATTCTACTATGCCTATGTTTTTCATTATCGCATATGCTTGTCCATGCGCAAATAGCCGTATCAGCAGAAGTAGACAGTACGAATATGTTAATTGGCGATCAATTAAAGTTACATATTTTTGCCAATCACTCTCCAGACATTAATGTAAAAAAAGTAGATCTTAGCCCTTTTGAAGCAGAAGAAGAAATTGAAATAATAGCAGAAGGAGACTGGGATACTTTACAAAGAAACGGAACCTTAGTATTACAAAAAGACCTCACTTTCACCATCTTTGATTCTGGTTATTATTGGTTACCAGAGCTACCGATCAGCTATACTAAAAATGGGATTACAAATATATCCAAGACTATTAGAATTCCGATGCAAGTTGGAACGGTCTCTATCGCAGACACCTTACAGCTAGCTCCAATAAAAGATATTATAAGAGAAGATGCTAATTGGAGAGATTACTTACCATTACTTCTATCATTGCTTGTTCTGGGATTAATCGCAGGTTTGTTTTATTATTTTAGAAAGAAGAAAGCAGACGCTATTGCGCCACCTGTTCCAGAGATAATATTGCCAGCGCATGAGATTGCATTGACGGCATTGGACCAATTAAAATCAGAACAATTGTTAGAACAGGGCGATATTAAAACCTATCAAACTAGACTGACTTATACCATTAGAGAATATTTAGAAAATCGATACGAAATCCCCGCATTAGAATCTACTACAGAAGAAATTCAACGCAATCTCAAAAAAGTAGATTTTGATAATAGTTGGAAAGATAAATTACGCAATATTCTACAAGTTGCCGATTTAGTAAAATTCGCAAAAGCAAAACCGCCCGCAGATTTTCACGATCAGGTATGGCAAGAGGCGAAAGATTTTGTGGTGGCTACTAAGGCTAAGATCGTTATTGAGGAAGAGGCGGTTAAGGAAGCTTAAGTATTGCAATCTATACTTTGCACGAGATAAAATTTATGATTCTGAAATTGCAGGGGCAACCCCTTGTGGTTGCCCTAATCGCAGAACAATGAACTAGTAGATCGTCGAAGTTACAAACTTCGA
>JALZWC010000779.1 GCA_023300255.1 Saprospiraceae bacterium
GTAGCACCAACTCCACGGCCATTATCTCCGTGAAAATATTCGTAGAATAAAATAAGGTCTTTGAAATGAGGATCATTTTGATAAATAGGATGCAAAGCATGTATTGGTCGTTGTCCTTCACCATCGGTTTCAAACAAAGAAGTCAAGCGCTTAGAAAGATCCTTCCCTACGTCATCAAGTGTTCTGATATTGCCACTACCTGTTGGACATTCTACTTTTAAACTATCTTTGTAATAGATAGAAAATTGCTTAATTGATTGGACGATTAAATAATTCATAGGCATCCAAATAGGCCCACGCCAATTAGAATTCCCTCCAAACAATCCCGTACTTGATTCCGCAGGTTCATATTTGAGTCCAAAATGTTCTCCATCAATTACGACCTGATAAGGCGTTTCATGAATTTTTGATAGAGCACGAATCCCTCCAGGTGATAAAAATTCTTTCTCATCTAGTAATGCTTTGAGCATTTTCTCTAGTCGAGCTTTTGGAACTAAAGATAATAGAATATCTTCCCCTTCCTTCATTTCTTCAATTACTAAATGGTGGCCATTATCTTTTCGATCTTTCCTAAACCATTTAAGTCGTTTCTTGAAATCTGGAACGTTGGCCAGTCTTTTTTTATCCAAAACAAGTGTAGCGAACATGGTTGATAAGCCTACCAGCGATCTAACTTTTAAAGGAATATAACGCCCATCAGGCATCGCCAAAATATCGTAGAAGAAGCCTTCTTCTTCATCCCAAGATCCTGTCCAACCTTCCGCAATTCGGTTGAGTGATTCTGCAATATGTACAAAATGTTCAAAGAATTTAGTAGCGATGTCTTCAAAAGATTCATCATATTGAGCAATCTCTAAAGCCATATCCAACATATTCAAAGAATACATTGCCATCCAACTAGTTCCATCTGCTTGTTCCAAATGCCCCCCTCCTGGGATAGCGGCACTTCTGTCAAAAACGCCGATATTATCTAATCCTAAGAAACCTCCTTCGAAGATATTATTATCATTGCTATCTTTTCGATTGACCCACCAAGTAAAGTTGATCAGTAATTTTTGAAAAGCTTTTTTTAGAAATACAATATCTCCTTTTCCTTTCTGTTTTTCTTCTATCCGATAGACTTCCAAACAAGCCCATGCATGAACAGGTGGATTCACATCTCCAAACGCCCATTCGTAAGCAGGCATTTGACCATTTGGTTTCATATACCATTCTCGTAAAAACAGAATTAATTGGCTTTTAGCAAACTCCGCATCAACCATAGCAATTGGGACACAATGAAATGCTAAATCCCAAGCTGCATACCATGGATACTCCCATTTATCAGGCATCGAAATGATGTCTTCATTATTTAGGGTCAACCAATCACTATTTCGCCCTCCTTTTCGATTAGCAGGTGGGGCTGGTTGCCCAGGATCTCCATTTAACCATCGAGGTACATCAAAATTAAAATATTGTTTCGTCCACAACATGCCAGCAAAAGCTTGGCGTTGGATATTTTGTAAATCCGTTGCTGCCTTTTTCTTTATAAAAGGGGCATAAAATTCATCTGCTTCCTTTAAGCGATCCTTAAAAATAGTCTCAAATGATTTAGTTAATGGATTACTAGTTTCCTTCTTATTGGTTAATCGAAGACGAATTTCTATGGAGCTTCCTCCCTTTATAGTAAACTGATATAAAGGACTACATTTAGTTCCTTCTTTTTTATCTTTTAAAAGATCAAAATCTGAATTAACAACTGCATCATTGATGCTATCTTTTACAAAAGGTTGGACATTAGGATGACCAAACACTTTACTTGTATTCGTTTCGTTTTCTGTAAAAAGGGTACGTTCTGGAGTTTCGTAATACAAATAATAATCTCCTAATTTCTCATGTTTTACATCAATACAGCTATAGCCTTTTTTATTACCTGATAAAGTTAAAGATGGCTTTTCTTTAATCAAGCCATAACTCCATAAATTCCTAAGCCATAGGGTAGGTAAAACAACTAAAGGTGCAGCTTCTTTTCCTCGATTATGAACCGTGATTTTGATTAACACATCTTCTTCATCTGCTTTAGCATATTCCGTAAATACATCAAAATATTTTCCATCATCAAAAACACCTGTATCCAATAATTCGTATTCTAATTCCTCTTTTGACCGATTGCCGTTCGTACCAACTATATCTCCATATGGAAAAGTAGCTTGTGGATACTTATACAAATGTTTCATGTAAGAATGAGTAGGGGTATTATCCAAGTAATAATACAAATCCTTTACATCCTCCCCGTGATTTCCTTCTGGTCCAGCCAAGCCAAATATTCTTTCTTTAATAATAGGATCATTCCCATTCCAAAGACCAACAGCAAAACATAAATTACAAAACTCATCACTAATGCCTGCTAAACCATCTTCTCCCCAACGATATACTCGACTACGAGCATGGTCATGCGGGAAATAATCCCATGCTTCTCCATGTTCACTATAATCTTCTCTTACGGTTCCCCATTGTCGTTCACTAAGATACGGGCCCCATTTCATCCATTTTTTTTGACCGCTATAATTTTCATTAAGTCGATTTTGTTCGACAGTAGACTGAATTTTTTTTGGCATATTCTTTTATATTTTTAAAGCTTTTTATTCTCTAGAGCAGAATCAGCGTATATTATTTGAGTATAAAACAAAGTTAGGATAATTTTCTAAAATTGATCGGATCACTTAATAAGGCAATTTAAAATAATAAATTAAACATTTAATGCTGCCCTTTTTCCTTCTAAGAAACCCTAAAAAAAGAACCGTAGCCCTGCTATGCTTAGTTTTTTAGAATTCCTTAGAAGAAAAAATGACTGGCCTAAAACGTCCAATTTATTAATTTAAATTGCCTAAGTGGTCCGATCAAGCTACATTATTCATCCGACCACTACAAAGTGGAATGTCGTCAACTTAAGAAAAGTAGGGCAGGATAATCGCAGGTTATAACTGCAATTCTATACGAGTACCTAATGACCATATAGCATCGAAGTTACAAACTTCGACGATCCACACATTCAAATCCTTAAGTTGACGACATTCCACTACAAAGTAATCGGATGAATAGTGTACCCATTGCCGACTTTATTACACACTCCTATCATTAGACTTGTTCACAAATAACAAATTGGTATATGAAAAAATCTTTTCCCTTCTAAGAATCCGAAAAATAAGTCCGTACCTATGGGTATGCACTGATTTTTTCGAATCCTTAGAAGAAAAAATATAATTTTCATATACTCAATTCTTATTTATGAACAAGTCTATTTCTTATTTAAATATTTTATTTGTCTAGCAAAAGGACGAATAATAAGACCAATTGCTCGATCATAGGTAAAATAATTATAAGTCCAATTCCATAAAGCTGATAGCTTACTTCGGAAACCAACTAAAATTAATACATGTATAAACATCCAAACAAACCAAGCGAACATGCCTTGAAATTTCCAATTTGGTAAATCAACAACGGCTCTGTTTCGCCCTACGGTTGCCATTGTTCCTTTATCCTTATATTTAAAAGGCTTGAGTGGTTTACCTTTTGCAGTAAGTAGGAAATTTTTAGCAAGGAATTGTGCTTGTTGTACTGCAACAGGTGCCAGCATCGGATGCCCTCGCGGCAATGCTTCCGTAATCATTGCGGCTACATCTCCAAGTGCATAAATATTTTTGGTTCCTTCAATCAAGCAAAACTCATTAACCTTTAGACGGTTTCCCCGAACGATAGCTTCTTTATTGACTCCTTCTGGGAAATTACCCATAACGCCAGCTGTCCAGATAACTGTATCTGTTTGGATCGACTGTCCATTTTTCGTTTTCACCAAATGTCCATCATAGCTTTCTACTAAAGCATTCAAATAAACTTCTACACCAAATTTTTCTAAATATTCTAGTGATTTAGCAGAAGCTTCTTTAGACATAACTGCCAATAATCTATCAGCAGCTTCAAAGAGTACAATTCTCATTTTGGAAACATCAAAATGAGGGTAATCTTTTGGGAAAACATATTTTTTCATCTCTCCCAATGCTCCTGCTAATTCAATGCCTGTTGGCCCACCACCGACAATGACTATATTGATTAGTCCTTGTTGTTTACTTTCGTCTTCTATGGCAATGGCAGATTCAAAGTTTTGCAGTACATAACTTCTCATATCCAATGCATTAGCAACAGACTTTAAAGGCATCAGTTTTTCCTTCTCTGGTGTGAACCCAAAAAAATTCGGCTGACTACCCGTAGCAATTACTAAATGATCATATTCTAATTTACCGCAGTTGGTTATCAAACATTGTTCTTCTTTATTGACATGTTTGACTTCTGCCATTCGGAAATACTGATTATCCGCCCCTCGAAGTACTTTTCTAATGGGATGAGCTATACTATCTGGTTCTAATCCTCCTGTCGCTACTTGGTATAGTAATGGCTGAAAAGTGTGGTAATTATTTTTATCAATAAGTACAATTTGAAATGGTTTCTTTCGCATACTTTTAGCGAAAGCTAGACCAGCAAATCCTCCACCAATAATGACAATTCTCGGATTTTTAGAAACAGGAATATTTAAATTCATTAGAATTGGGGGTTTTTAATTCAATTAAGTAGTCGGACATAAATAAGATGACAATTTAAATGAGATTATTTTTTTGCTAGTTGGTTTTAAAAAAGTCGCACATAGCCTAGCTACGTAAGATTTTTTTAAAGACAAATAGCGGAAAAAGAAGCCATTTTAATGTT
>JALZWC010000780.1 GCA_023300255.1 Saprospiraceae bacterium
TAGAATTCCTTAGAAGAAAAAATAGCTAGCTTAAAACGACCAATTTATTCTTACACTTTGCCTAAGGTAATAAAAAAAGGGATAAAACATATATTGTTTTATCCCTTTTAATTAGACTAATTGCCTTCCTATACTCACTTCTAGATTCTAAGCTCGTCCTTATAAAGTAAACCGAACGGTCAAACCACCTTGCACATTCGTAATTGGAAAAGATGCGGAAGTAGCAGGAACTGTTCTATTATAATCAACAAACCATCTAAGCGTCAATTGCTCATTGACAGTATAATCAATAGAAGGAGAAATTCTAAGACTCTTCAACCCCCTTGTTGGTTCTGTTATATTTTGATCCAGAATATGCTTCAAGGTAATATCATCTCTAAAAGAGAAGTCAAATTTAAGATTTAAATCATTCGCTTGACTAGAGCTACCTCCTCCTCGTCTACTACTTCCAGTTTTATTTGGAGTGTTTGGATTTGCTGGCTTTTCTTCATCCCCTTTCTTCTTCTTTTTATTTGGGCCAAATTGTAAGAAGCCGATATACACATCCTTAAGTCTCCATCCAAAACCAATGACATACTCTGACGTCTTTGTTTCATTTAATTCGTTCGTAATTAAATCAAAAGAAAGACTTCTAGATTTTTTGACATCCACACTTAAATTCGCTCCATTTTTCATACGCATATCAAGTCCTATTAAAGGACTGAAATCTTCTCGGATAACCACCGTCGGTATTTCAAATCGAGAATAAAAATTATTCGTTTGAGAGTTTGTATTCTCGGCACTAAATGGGTTTTGATCAACGTATTTAAAATTAGAATTAAACGAATTAATCGTAAACGTCGAACGATAACCATGCGTTAAACTTACGTTTTGAAAGATGTCTCCTAGGTTACCAACTTTTGATAAGCCATTATAAGTCAATCGCCAATTAGGGCGAGGAACTAATTTTCTAAAATCACGAGCATCTTCATATATATCTATCGTATTAGGGTCTTTATCCGTGTAAGCCGCTAAGAAAGAAGGGATCAATACATCTTGATGATATCGTCCATACCCTTCCGTATAATTAGCTCCATCAGATTCATGTACACCTGTACCTAAACGTTCAGATAAAATGATTCTATGGTCTTCAAATTTTCGGAATAGCCCTACGATATCATCATCAAATAGCGTTTGTAAAGCCATATAAGATACGGTCACAGAACCTATATCCCGTTCTGCCACATGTTCTATTCGAGAAATATTATCAACAATAGAAGTGTCTTTAAAAAATTCCGTGTGATTTTCTTGATAGTTTCGATTGGCCTCTATTTCTATTCTAAAATCGTTGAAAGGTTCTAAAGTCAAACGAGCATCTATCTTCTGCTGGTAATCTTCTATTACTTGTTGATTTTGGAAAACATTGTCCGTAATCCAACCATTATCTCGTGCCTGATCATACCATGCATCATCGGGTCGAAAACCGAGTACATAATTCCAACCAGGGGCGTTAAAATCTCTTTGTCCAAATAAACCAGCTTGCGGAAGAAATCCAGGTACCACGGAACCAAATTGCTCTGAATAATTGAACCTCGCTTTCCGAATCATCATTAAAGGCCGAATCAATGCTTTTGCAAGAGCAGATGGTTCTTTTACTTTCTTCTTTTTATCTTTTGCGTCAGGCTTACTTCCATCCCTTGGTGTTCTAGTGGTTCTACCCCCAGATCGACCTTTCTTCTTCTTGCCATTGATATTTTTAAGGAAGCTAGAATAGTTGTACAGTTTCTCAAAGTTTAAATCTAAGTTCAATTGTCTATTTTGACTATTCTGAATCACATTCCCTAAAGAGTCCGTATTAATGGCAGATCGACTCCAATCATAAGTTGCACTATACTGCGCCTTTAAAGTGACCCAATCTAAGAATGGGAAATGTTTGAAAGGTACATTAAAACTAGCATTTACGTTATGATAATAATTTTTAGCTCGCCCCCAGTCCAGTAGATTCTCTTTGATATAATCTCTATTAGAGCCATTAAAAGCTTCTCCAAAAGGTGTATTTCCTTCTGTATCCAATTCATCTACCGCAGATTCTTGTGCGGCATTGAAATTCAATTTCAGATTTTTCATTAAATCCCACTTCAAGTCATAATTACGCCCCCAAGTAAATTTTCGGATAAAGTAGGTACTAAATTCGGGCTCTACAAAACGATAGGTAGTTGCCTGTTGGTGCCGATCTAAAATGGTATTAAAGGTAAAGGTATTCGGAACTGGATTGAAATTAATCTCCTTAATAAACTTCAAATATTTATCATTCTTCACTAGTTTATTAAATGGCTTAATAAATTTAGGTTTAATAGAATAAGAATAGTCTAATCCACCTCTATATACATCCGATTCATCTCGCTCAATAATAGGATTTTTCTTAACGGTCTCTGTATGATTATAAGAAGCCGTGAAGTTAGAAATATCCCACGGCATTGGGGTTTTTTCTGTATTGGTGCGCTCTTTTCTCACCCGACTAAAATTGATCGTCTTGATAGATGTAAAGTCTTCTGCTTGATCTCGAATAGAATCTTTATTAGCTGCGGGGGCATCTGCAATTTTATCTTTCAGTAAAATATCTAAGTCATAAGGATCGTACTCAGGTGCGTAACGCGTTTCTGAGTATTGTGCATAAAAAGGAATTTTCATACCCCATTTCTCTGGCAAGAATTTACTTAATTCTAAATTTGTTGCTAAGTCATATTGCGTATATTTCTCTCTTGCTCTATCATTTACTTTTTGCTCCAATTGACCCCAACCAATTGTACTAAAATTACCCGCAATGGTCGCATTACCTAAATCTGCTAATTGAAAATCAATCCTTGCCAAACCAGCCTGTCCACCATTTTCATCAAAGCCAGATAACCGCAACTCATTCACCCAAACCTCCGAACAAATACTCGCACCATTGTCTCTACGGTTCCGAATACCAATCATAATTCCTTCTACAAAACCTAAATTAGGATTACCTACTACACGGATAGTTCCCACCTCACGGGTATTCCCACTCAACTCATCTGTTCTCATATGCGGCACTTCAAAGGCGGCATTAGCGGGAAGGTTTTGTCGATTTCTTTGACGCTTAATACTTTGTAAAGAATCTAATGGAAAATCAATCGCATTATCTGGATGCCAAACTTCATTGACATAAGCATCATCTAATATACTAACTGGCAAATTATCCCTATTGGACATGGTCAGCGGAATTTCATATTCATAATAATTTTCTTCAAAATCACTACCTATTCTCATAAAGAGTTGCACTTCCCCTGGTTCATATTCTGCGGTCCCTGTTTCGTCTTCTGCATGGACGAACATCTTGATCCGATCATATACCCGCATATCTAGATCTATCCGTTTATAAATCGCTCTGGCATCTCCATCTGGCAAATCACAAACAGACATGGACAAGGATTGCTCATTCTGTAAAGCATTCGGGAATGGGCCTAAAGAATTTTCTCGGACGATACCTGCTGGCAATACATATGGGAAAGGAAAACGTCTACCATTTTCTTCAATATTAACCGAATTCACATCAAAATCAGCCGTTATTGGTGGATTAGAAGGAATGTCAATAATCGTACTTAATGCTCTGGTGTATCGTCTCCACTGATTTCTGACCAATTCTAATCTAGCAAAACGTAGCGTTATCGGATCTTTAAAACCTTTCATATACATCCGCATAAATCGGATAGATCTAAAATCAGAAATACCTCCAACTGTATTTGTTGGTTGGTTTAAAGGAATTTTAAAACGATACCATGTTTCAGGACCTGCTGGACCATTGGGTCTAGCAACAATTGAATCTGTTACAAAATCATTTAATTCAATCCCTCCCATTCCATCAGAACTTAATGGAATTTTATATTCAAAGAAAGATTCCGTTTCATTTAAACTATTATTTCTATCCAAATCCTCTGAGTCAGGTTGATTTGAACTAGCCTGTAAATTTCTGCTGTCTCCCGCAGATTCAGAGTTTCCTTGCTGACCATTGAAACGGCTATATCTTTGTCGAATACCATCTACATTATCTTGGTATAAAGAATCTTCATTAAAAAAGACAAAGTTATCATTAGAAGGGTCGTTAAGAATCGTTGCTTTGGCTTGAGCCGTTAAATTAGATCCTTCAATAGAAGTTATATATTCATTAAAATGTTCTCTTTCTCCAGCATCATCAAAACCATCTAAACCCAAATCCTGTTGTCTTCGTCGATCAGGATCATTTTCGAAGGCTGTAACAATGTTTCTTCTACGAGGTATTCGCGACCAATTAGTTAAATCTACTTGTTGTGCTAAGGGATCTACATTACAAGTATCTGCTCCAGGATCAACCGTGTTTCGATCATTAGCAACAGGAATACCATTTTCAAAGAAATACCTAGAATCTCTCAAAATATCCTCTGATACATTTCCTAAATGGAATACTAAATCTCCTTCATTATTAAAGTTTTCAATAAAAGGACTTAACATCCAAAATTCGACAAATTCGTAGTTGTTTTTTTCAAAGTTCGTATTAGGCATATCTCGCATAATACCTCCCCATCTAGTTTCAGGTTCTTTTAAATTACCGTTAT
Source organism: Saprospiraceae bacterium (assembly GCA_023300255.1). Classification (GTDB taxonomy): domain Bacteria; phylum Bacteroidota; class Bacteroidia; order Chitinophagales; family Saprospiraceae; genus JAFMDF01. The sequence continues at coordinate 4,596 of JALZWC010000780.1, forward strand.
TATCTAAGCCTTCGGAAAACTCCGAGCCTTCCTCTACTTCAAAGTTATAAGGTCCTCTTTTACGTGGATCATAATGTAAATCCAAAGACTGAACAATATTATTATCAAAGCCTTGTAATTGTAAATTAGGAAAAATTTCTGTCTGTCTAACTTGTCGAGTATAAGGTTGATCTAAATCCTCGTCTGGACTATTTCTATAGGCCGATTGGTCAATTCTATACCAGTTCAAGCTGGCTCTATTCACACCAGATAAAGTATTATCTACTAAGGCAGATTCCGGAAAGCCTGGGTTATTTCCATTCGCATCATCCTGTGGCACACTGGCTATTACCCATTTAGTGGTAGGTGTTCGTAAATCTAAACTACTTGCACTTCCTTCAAAGTCATCAATATATACGGCTCCTTCATCTTCCGCTTGATTAATTGCTCTTGAGTGACCTGGTTTCAATGCAGCTACTTCGGCACTTACGGTAATAGATGATTCTGCCTTCGTACTATAGAATGGTAAAGCATCTAAAGCTTTGGTTAACCAAGGTGTTTCTTTTGTATAGTTGAAATCTAAACCATAGACCTTATTGTTAATTGGATCATCGCCAAAGTTTACCTTTTGCGTAAATGGTCGCTCAAATAACTGCATAAAGGTCGCTCCAATATTAGAGTTTTCCCCTAGTTCGTAATCTGCGCGTACGCCTAACAAGGTTTTGGTTTGAAATCCGAATAAAGTATTATCCTCAAAGGAAACGTTGACTGGAACCCCTGAATTCAGAATCGCATCGTTCAGGATTCTAACCCGACCAATATTATAATCTACTTCATAATCTACTCCTTCTTTTAGGACCTGACCACCTGCGTTCACTCTAACAGAGCCTCTAGGGATATTGAAAGCACCTAAAGAAATTTCAGAAGATACCGCAGACTTATATTCTCCTTTTAAAATAAATTTATTGAATTCCGGAAATTCTCTGGCAATAGTGACTGTAGAGTCATAGAGTATTTGATAGCTGACGCCTTGAATAAGCCGTTCTGCCGCAACCTCATTAGGAACTCGATCTCGGATGGCACCAGCCAAGCCCGATCCAAAAGGCTCTAACACAGGAAACATGACCCGTCCATTTCGAGGATTAATTGTAATACCTGACACATAATCAAAAACGCCATCAGGCTGAGGATCTCTAAGGATATTTAGATTATCTAAATTTAATAATCTCAATAATGGAAAACGAGAAAGTTCAGCCTCAGGTATAAATCGCAAATCTCCTCTTCCTGGTGCTTGATAGAATACCTCTAATCTAAATTCTTGCTCATCAACTTGATACGCTCCAACGTTATAGATATTCTTCATCATCAGATCCCACAATGGCAAATCTACTCTTGGAGTCGAACTCTTTAACATCTTAAGGAATAAGACATTCTGTGGATCAGAAGTACATTCATCTGCATCTGGCTGTGTAGCCGTCACATCATTTGCAAACTCTCCTACTTGAAATACTCGACCATTATATATATACTCATAAGCTACTGCTAGTACTTGATCTGGTTGCAAATTTACATTGACCGATACATAACCTAATTGCGCATCAAACTCATATTCAGAACTAGATAATAATCTAGCACTTACCTTTTCAAAATCCTCTGTTTGTTTGAAATTATAAGGAGCGCTTTGAAGCGTAGTGACCACATTATCTAAAATATGGGCTTGCTCATCATCTAATAAATTTTCTAAGGAATTGGCATTATTAGCTGGTAAGCCTCTGCCAAAAATATCTGAATTTCTTGGGGTAGGTGGGACTGGTATAGTCCAAGTTTCATTTGGCTCTCCTAAATCTGTAAACGAAGCTATTTCTCTAACTTGTTCCGTAGCATTCCGATCGTTGGTGACCCATACTTGGATTCTAGTTACGGTAGTCAAACTATTAACTTGCGGTAGGTTCCGTAAAGCTGCTTCAAAGTTATCTCTAAAATAATGAGATAAAAAGAAGTGCCGATTTTCATCGTATTCATCTGCAAATACTTCAAATTCTTGTACTTGACTACCTCCTTCTAGTTGGATATTCTCTCGCTGAGATTTTTGTTGGGCTGCAATCAAACTTAAATTCAAATAGCCAAATTTCAAATCTGTTCTTATACCAAAAAGATTTTGACTCCCTTGAATTAACTGACCACGTAAGGGTAAACTAACATTACCTGCTTCAATATTTTTAAGAATCTCATCTTCACTAAAATTATCAGATGAATAGCCTAAGTTTAATTGATTTTCAAAATCAAAAGTGGCTCCTGTATTATAGTTAGTGGATAAGTTTAACTTTTCTCCAATTTTTCCTTCTACATTCATCTGAATGTCCATATCAAAATCAAAACCACCTTGGCGCTGCTGCCTTCTGGTTAAGATAGGATTCTCCACATTCTGAAAATCCACGCCGAAGGTCAAGTCTATATTACCTTGAGGTCGTATATCCACCTCTGTCCCCCCAAAAAGGCGATCAATAAGGGAATTCTCTATTTCTGATTGAAGTTTTGCGATAGGATCTATCTTTCCACTGATATTATCGTCATCGGTACTCACACCAGCTAAATTATTGAAATAATTTCGCTCTTGTTGCTTCGCCTGATATTCCTGATACTCTTTGAAAGACATATAGGTGGGTGCCCGATAATAATCTTCTCCAATTTTTTCGGTAATGATATAAGAGCCAGACTCTACATCATATTCTACCTTCTGCTCAATTACGGCAGGATCTTTAAGATCAAATGGATTGTTGTTAGGATTATTAATAAAATCTCCAGTTCTGTCGATTAAAGGAATGGTATCCGGAGATATTTGAACCGTGTAATCCATTTCAAATGGATCAGGCAAGGAGTATCCTGTCTTGGGATAATCCATCCCAAAGGCTACTAATACGGTACAAAGACAAGTACAAAATAGTATAGCTGTTTTGCTCATGGTAAAATAGTGTAGAAACAACCAAAAGGTGCCTCCAATCTGTCTTAAAGATGTCTATTAAGATTTATTCTTATTAGAGTAAATCTTATTGTGGAAAAACTTGGATAGAATAGAAGTAAATGAAGTTTCTCTTATTTAAGTAATGGTGTAAAAATAAATATACACTCTTGACTGTTTCTTTTATCCCTATTTTCTCCTTTAAAAACAGTCATAGTATCAACAATATTCCCGTTTTTAAAGAAGAAACTAGGAACAAAATAATCGACTCAAGAATGTACATTTATTCTCACATCATTACTAATGTAGGATTTATAAGAATTCATTTAAATTGTTCTTCTAATAATTATATCCAAATATCAAACGAATTATAGGATTAATATTGCTTGTCGGCTGACATTTTAACAACAATAATCTTAGTATTGACGAAATAATAAATCTGTCAATTTATTAATGAACGTATCAGTTTTCAAATGGAAATATTGAAGTTATTTAAAAATGAATTGATGCATTATTTGCAAGTCATTGATTCTTAGTTACTTCAGCATCATAGACCCGTTCTCTCTTTTTAAAGAAGCGAGAGCAGAGAATAGAGATAGTAGAGACAGGTTTCATTTGCAAACAACGAAATTTGATCATTTTTAAAAAACTTCTTTATAAAGTGGTTATAAAACAGGGGGTATTATAGATAATTGCATTTATTAGTTCAACTGTCTCAAGGCCAAACGTATCAAGTCTTCTACTTTTTTCAAATCAGGTTGTTCCTTCAATATTTTAGTTAAAACCTTCTGTGCTTGTACCTTATTGACTTGCAATGCTAATAAAGCAGATAACGCCTCTTCCCTTAAAGTATTGCCTGAAGCCGTGAGAACGACAGGTATATCACCGCCATCCTTTATTAATTTGTCTTTTAAATCCAAAATCACTCTTTTTGCTGTCTTAGGACCTATTCCTTTGACAGTCTTAAAAGCAGCAACATTCTCTCCAATAATAGCCGCCCTAGCATCTTCTGGTGTCATAGAAGACAATAGCGTTTGTGCTGTACTAGGTCCGATACCCGACACAGATATCAGATGCCGAAAAAGATTTCTTTCAGCTGCTTCTGCAAAACCGTATAGAGTTTGGCTATCTTCTTTTACATGAAAATGGGTAAGAATTTTGACTTGCTCCGCTTTTTCTATACTCGTATACGTATTTAAACTAATATTGATTCGATAACCAATGCCTCCTGTTTCAACAACTATATATGTTGGACTTTTGAAGGTAATTAGTCCCTTAATGTAGGAAATCATGATATGGAAACTTTAGTAGTTGAATAAGCACCTGCCTTCAACCTCTGTAAAAAGTCGCGAAGTTAAGACTTTTCAATAATTACTCCTTAGACTATTGGATATTAGATTAAGACACAGCGCAGGCGGAGAAGATATAGGGATGTAACCGCTATTTGGTGTAATTGAATCGTAGTTACATCCAGATACAATACATCATAAATCTGCTAATTAGTCAAAATCAGACTGATATATGATTTATGATGTAAGATATATGATGTATGATTTGCATACACCGTCCAAATCTTCGTATAAAATCAA